>CAYRNI010000144.1:0-5518 GCA_964425665.1 uncultured bacterium | reverse complement strand
ATCCAATTTTTGCGCTGGATGCACCGCCGGTATTTTGAATATGCAACTTATATCCCGGACTTGTCGTCCCGATGCCGACATTGCCGGTGCCATTTTCTACCGTCACTACATATCCACCAGCATCATAATTATATAACTGGAAATTATTATACCCTGTTGCTGGGTCATCGAGACCGAGAAACCAATCATCGCTCCCCGCTGTCTGAAACCTTATGGATGCTTCCTCGCTCGTCGACGGGCGATTTATATACTGCCGGGCATCGTTGCCAGTGGAAGCATCGATTTTTACATTCCCAAGAAAATACCCTGCATAATCCAATCCGCTGGCATAAATCCCGTAGCGATAGTTCGGCGAATTCGGGTCGCGATAGCCGAGATATGCAAAATTATCAGCACTTGTTGTTCCGCCAGTGGTATCTCTTGCAAAAACACCGTATATCGTTCCGATTGCGTAAATTCCTCTTTCGCCGCAATCGCTATCATTATAGTCGCCGAAGAAACCCGACGCCCAAGTGCCATTACCTCGAATGGCGATATCATCACCAGAAACTTGCCCGCCGATAAATCCATAGGTAGTGGAATTGTATCGACCATAAACGCCATAGGTAGTGCCATATCCTGCGACGCCAATTCCATTTCCGCCGATGTATCCGTAATTATTAGCATCGTATCTTCCAGCAACAGCAAGATTATCCGTTCCCGAACCAGAATTCCCATATACACCTATAAATCTGTTCGTTCCGCCGATATCGTTTCCATAATATCCGAGATATCCGAGTGCATAGTCCGATGCATCCTGATACGAGCGACCATAAACACCTTTCAGGGCATCCGTCTCGAAAACCCTAACATTATCGTTTCCCGCACCATCGAAAAGTGGTCGTTTATATCTACTCGGCGATGAGCCTGTTTGTTCCCATTGCGTATTTTCGGAACCTGTTTTAATCGGCGTCCAAGCACTGCCATCGTAGAAGAAAATGGAATCGGGAGAACCATTCTTTACATACAATCCACCGTTCGCCCCTGCGGGAACGCTCGACTGAGGAGACAATCCGAGCATCGGGCTGAAAAAACCACCATAATTAGTTGTGGCACCAGATGCATTCCCCTGAACTCCTATATGGATACTTCCACCCGCTCCATCGGCTACACCGAGAATACCTTTTGCACTATCGGTCCCCGACGATGCAATATTATGTCCCATCACGCCAGATTCATCGCTGCCATCGACTTCACCGTAGACACCGTAATCTGCTGTGCCGAGTTCGGCGAGATTGTTTTCGGTGGGTCTTTCAGCGACGAGTGCCACAGCATCGGAGCTACTTCCACCGCGGAAATACCCGCCGATTCCATCGGCTCCGCCCTCACGAGCAATAAATGCCGTATCGCTATCCGCCGTATTGTGGATATTTCCCTTGCCAGAAATCAGAAAATCTGCACTTTGCTCGCTGGAGTATTGATTCAAAATGAAATTACCGCCGAGCATCGCCTGTGTGTAAATCGGCTCCCAATCGCTGCCATCGTAAAAATAAAGCGTATCCGTTCCTGTGGCATTACCATTGACATATAGACCGCCACGCGGAGTGGTCGACGGTTCTGTTGTGCGCGGTTTTATACCGACATAGTTTGCCTCGGAGACCCAGAATAGCGTATCGCCGCTATCGTGAAGAATACGCAGACTCGTATTTCCGCTCGTGTTATCGGCATCGATTGTAAAAATCGCTCCTTTATTGGCAGAGATAGCGAGAGCAGAATCGGAAATTATGCTTTTTGTTCCGCCAGGACCGAGAAGCGAAAAATCATTACCCGAATTGCTGATTTTCACTCTATCGGTTCCGCTATTTTGCAGGAGTAGAAGTTCGCCCACACCTGTTTTGTTTATATAGATGGATGGTGTAGCGCCCGCATCGGTTTGAGCGGCATTCGGAGAAAGTCTAACCCAATTGCCGACAATGGAATCCTGAACAGATGTCGCGAGTTCATCCCAATCGACGGAATTGTCCGATAAATCCGTCGAAATCGTTCCCGACACTACACCCGAACCCGTTATATCCCCTGTCAGTGTGAGATTGTGTGTGTGGTTTGTATCGGAATACGCTCCAATAGTATCCAGTGTCGCGAAGTGATTTGTCGTATCGAGGTATGCCTGCAATGTATCGAGGTCGATATTCGCCGCAGAATCCGCTATCGATGCTCTGAACGCATAAGGAACACTGGTCAATGGAATTCTCGGCGATAGGTCTTCACCATCGACCGTGATTTGAAGCCAGTATTGTGCGGAGAAATCGAGCGTATCTGGTAAAGGATTACTCTCCCCGAGTATCACATCGAAAAGTCCCTTATTAACCGATACCGAACTGTGACTTTCCTGCCAAAACAATGTTCCATCTGTCTCGGCATCGTATAAAGCGAATGTCAGATTGTGAGTTCCATCTATAGCCACACCGGAGGCATCGGTCAGTTTTCCTTGATAATTTATCTGACCGGGTATGGCAAAAAGAACGGAAACAAGAAACAGCACACAGAAAAAACTGAGCGAACGCATAATACCCCTCCTATTTTTACTCATCACCGAAAATTGTTCAATACATCAAGAACCGATAACGCAATTAAAATGTTTGCATTTATCACTTTGAAAATATATAATAGATTAAGACAAAACAAAATAAAAATTTTCAGGAGGTTTTTAAGATGCCGAAACATATCATTCACGCGCCGCACGGCACGAAACTACACTGCAAGGGCTGGCAGCAGGAAGTAATTTACTTGTAAGCATCCTTCCTGTGCAAAACAGATACTATCACTACGATATGCTTTTTAGAATCAATGCTATATAAAATTCGATAATTACCTACACGCAATCTGTATTCCTGTCTGTCTGTTAGTTTCTTGGAGTTTTTTGGGTGTGGATTTTCAGACAATTGAAGTATTCTATCTATGATGCGATTAAAAACCTTTCGAGGTAATAAATCCAATTCTTTTTCGGCGGATGGAATGATATAGATTTTATATTTCATTTTCGTTTTGAGAGATATTCTTCAATCGGATGTGGGTGTTCCTGCTTACGAGACTCGAATATAAAAATGTCTAATAAGTCCTTTCGGAAATCATCCTGGGACATAAATTCTTCGATAACTTTTCTCTTTTCCTTTCGAGATAACGACTGGAAAGCCAGCCAGAATATTTTCGCATTTTCCTGAATCGATGACATAATTCCTCCAAAGTATTTGCATTTTTTAAAATGAATAATAAATTGCTATTCTGTATTATATATGAAAAATAGATTAAAATCAATAAAAATTTTTCAGGAGGTTTTTAAGATGCCGAAACATATCATTCACGCGCCGCACGGCACGAAACTACACTGCAAGGGCTGGCAGCAGGAAGCCGCTATGCGAATGCTTATGAATAATCTCGACCCGGCAAATGCCGAGGACCCAGATAATCTCATCGTCTACGGCGGAACAGGGAAAGCCGCTCGCAACTGGGAATGCTATGAAGCGATTATCCGCACGCTGAAAGAACTCGAAAACGACGAGACACTTCTCGTCCAATCGGGAAAACCTGTGGGAGTTTTCAGAACGAGCGAATGGGCACCTCGGGTTATCATCGCGAATTCGAACCTCGTTCCGCACTGGGCGAACTGGGATTATTTCAACGAACTCGACCGGAAAGGTCTAATTATGTATGGTCAGATGACTGCGGGCAGTTGGATTTATATCGGCACGCAGGGAATTTTGCAAGGAACTTATGAGACTTTCGCCGCCGCTGGTAGAAAAAAATTCGGAATAGACGATTTGCGCGGAAAATTGATTGTATCTGGTGGATGCGGTGGAATGTCGGGAGCGCAACCGCTCGCCGCAACTATGAACAATGCGACATATCTCGCCGCGGAGGTCGACCGCGAGCGAATCGAAAAGCGTCTCGCAACCCGCTATCTCGACGAGATGGAAACCGACCTCGACAAAGCAATCGAACGAGCTTTAGAATATAAGGAAAAGGGAATAGCAAAATCTATCGTTTGGCACGGAAATGTGGTCGATTTATTACAGGCACTCGTGGATAAGGGAATCACACCGGATTTGCTCACCGACCAGACATCCGCTCACGACCCGCTGAACGGCTATGTCCCACAGGGAATAGAATACCGAAAGGCTCTCGAACTTCGTGAAAAAGACCCCGACGAATACAAGAAGCGTTCGTTCCAAACGATGGCAAAACATACCCGACTGATGATGAAATTGCAGGAGCGCGGTGCAGAAACTTTCGACTACGGCAACAATCTTCGCGGAAATGCACTCGCCGGCGGATATATCGGCGAGGATGAGATTAAAACCGCCGACGGCAAGTGGAAATATCCCGGGTTCACACCTGCGTATATTCGTCCGCTTTTCTGCGAGGGACAAGGACCATTCCGCTGGGCTGCACTATCGGGCGACCCTGAGGATATTTACACAATCGATGAAGAGTTGATGAAACTATTCCCCGAGAAAACTCATCTTCACCGCTGGCTGAAACTCGCCCGCGAGAGGGTGGCATTTCAGGGATTGCCGACGAGAATTTGCTGGCTCGGATACGGCGAGCGCGATAAAGCAGGGCTTATGTTCAATCGACTCGTTCGCGAGGGCAAGGTCAAAGCACCGATTGTAATCGGCAGAGACCATCTCGATGGTGGCTCGGTGGCATCGCCGAACCGTGAGACCGAGGATATGAAAGATGGCAGCGATGCGATTGCCGATTGGCCCCTTCTGAATTTCGCTCTCAATGCGGTTTCGGGAGCATCGTGGGTATCGTTCCACCACGGCGGAGGAGTCGGTATCGGATACTCGCTTCACGCGGGGCAGGTCATCGTGGCAGATGGCACAGAGATGATGGAAAAACGATTGAAACTCGTTCTGACCAACGACCCAGGCACAGGGATTATGCGTCACGCCGATGCGGGATACGAAAAGGCAATCGAAAATGCCAAAAAACTCGGAGTCAAAATCCCGATGATTTGTGAACGGTGAATTTCAGGCGCAAAATAGTGCAATCTGCTTGCCTTTCAATAAAATTCATTTATTATTTAATACGGAGGTGAAACTTATGATACATACTAAGTTCAAAATGATATACTGGAAAGGCGAAAAGTATTGGCTTGGAAAGCTTCTCGAGCATCCAGAGATTATGTCTCAGGGCAAAACGCTCGATGAATTAGAAGAAAATCTAAAAGATGCATATCTAATGATGGTTCTCGATGATGTTCCTCAGGACTATGAGCTCAAGGAAATTGCCGTATGAAGCGAAAAGAATTTATTAAGCAACTCCTAAAGGATGGTTGCATTCTGCATAGAACAGGTGCCAGACATGATATTTATATGAATCCTGCGAATGGGAAGAAACAACCTGTTCCACGGCATATAGAAATAGAAAATGAACTCGTTAAGCATATCCGCAAACAACTTGGCTTGAAATAAATACATCACGCCGATGCGGGATACGAAAAGGCAATTAAATTCGCCGAAAATAATAATATAAA
>CAYRNI010000143.1:1923-5642 GCA_964425665.1 uncultured bacterium | reverse complement strand
AAAACACCCTAAGGGTGTTCTGGAAGGGCGACGAGACCGAGGTCGTCGATACCGCCTTCTTTGATTGCTCCGATAACTTTCATCACAGTTCCGTAATCGATTTTTTTATCTGCCCGAAGTGCGACCGATTTCAAATTTTTTGTCTGTTTGAGTTTCCAAAGTTTTTTCGGAATATCATCGAGTGAAATCTGTGTTTGTTCTAAATAGATAGTGCCATCGGATTTAACCGAAATCGTCGCTGTGCTTTCATCCGTGATATGTGCCGCCGATGATTTCGGAAGCGACAAATCGACCTGAGCGTGCATTATCGGTGCGGTTATCATAACGATTATCAAAAGCATAAAGAGAATATCCACCATAGAGGTCAAATTCATCTGTGCCGATGTCTCGTATCTATCCCTTCTCGATGACATAAATATTTCTGACCTCCATATATTTTAGTAAAGAAGAATTTCTACCCATCCAGATTATTCTCTATGGGTGAATATGCATCACGCCGCTGCTCGTGCAGAAAATCCAGTATCCATTGCCGGGTGCTATTTCAGTTGCGGGAACGAACGCTTGGGCATCACAATCCCATTTGAAAAGTGAACTGGATATGGCAATTCCCGGCGGGTCGGTATCGTATGTGGCGGTATCTGCGACAGAGCCGATTAGATTCCAACCGCGATAGACAGGAATAGAAATATTCGTCAGCGGTATTCCAGCGATGTCGTTGGTGAAAGAATTTAATGCGAACAGCCAAAAACCGAATCCAATTCTCGGCGGGTCCTCATTGATATATCTGCGAGCATTCGCATCGTATTCGAGCGGACCCGCTATAATTCCATCTATTCCTGTCGTCCATCCGGGAATTGTGATAGCCGTCGGAAGAGACATCAAATTCCAGCCGGCACATCCTGTAATTTCCTCTCCACCGATATCCGGCTGAGAATAGACTATAACCAAAGTCTCGTTGGCAGCATAATGATAGATAGAATCTCGTTTCATATCGATGTATCCATTCAGGGTGAATATCCCCGAAGGGAAATAGTTGGGACTCCAGTAGAGAGAACCAGGTTCCTCTACTGTAACGATATACCAAGTTACAGGCAGTTCGTAAGCATTTTGGATACTTCTGCTTAGACGAGTGTATGCGGGGTAATCGGGGTCATCCAGTTGGATATACGCTTCTGTCTGCGATGGCGGAGGAACAGGAATCAACAAATCGTAGGCGGGGTCGTATCCTGACGATGCTCCGAAACCACATCCGATTGCGAGGTTCGTCGGCAGTAGATACCCATCTGTTCCATCATACCCATAGAAAATAAGGTCGTGAACCCACTGAGTTTGACTCCAATTCACTGTTATCATACCGTCATCAGCCCAATAGCCTACACGACCGCTATCGAATACGGCATCGCTTATATGGAACGATGTGAACGCCCCGCCAGAGACATTATCGAGTATGTGAAGATGCAAATTCAGGAAAAATGCACTCATTCCGATAGGAGATGTGTTCGATGCAGTGATGTGAACTGTGCCGCCTTCATCGGTCCAATCGAGAGTGAAACCCGCGGATGCTGTTCCAGATGTAGTGAGCGATTCCACAGAAACAACCATCGGATTGTATCTAATCCACAATTCGTAAGTCGTGAAACCGAACCTTCCTGGGTCATCGGCAAATATCGGATATAGTAAATCGGTCCCCGCATCGACAGTAGTATCTACAAAGAACAGGTGAAGTCTATCGACGACAAAGTCCCAGCAATATTGGTCGGCATTAGGTCCGCAGTATTCCGAGCTTACGAGGTCTGCGGCGTGAACGCAAACATTCACGGTCTCGCCAGCTGCCCAATCGTATGTGCCGACAGGATTGAACGAAAGCGTATCGCCACTCAAAGATACGAGCGTATCATCGAGAGAATAAGTATCGGTGCTATCGATAATCAAGAGAAGTGAACTCGTATCTACTCCTGCATATTCATCGGTTATAACAACAGAGATTTCGGTTGGTATTCCGCCGACAATTATTCCGCTGTCGGGAACTTCGTTGTCGAACTCGGGCGGGTCGAGGTCCACGAGAAACCAGCCAGAAACAGGGGTAGAAAGTGTGCAGCCGACAGCATCTCTCGCAGAAATCAATTCATAATTTACTGAATCGCCCGATGCAAAGGCGTTGGTATCGGGAGTATATGTAAGCACACCTGTGCTGTCATCGAAATTTAGGCTATAGTCGGGATACTGTATAGTATCGTCTTGGACAGTGAACTGTATTGTCGATGCATCGATACCGTCGTCATCGTAGAGACCGACAGCGATGGGTTGCGGATTGCAAGCACTCCAGACTCCGACCTCCGGCGAAATCAATCCCGCCATAACAGGTGTGCACCAACAATTGGGAATATACATACATCCCGCCTGGAAATCGCTATACGAGCCATCCGCGCTCGAAATCGAAACATTGAAACACCCATCGGGACCTTCGCATCCTGCGGTGTAATTAACTCTCCAGAAAAATGAAATAGTGTCGCCATCGGGGAAACTCGGTCTAAATTCTGGATTGTCGCCATAGATTATATCTATACAGGAGCCTGGGGAAATGTATGCGTAAATCGAGTCCAAATCCGAACCGCTATTGTTCGCAATGTCGACCTGAATTACCTGAAATGTCCCTAATAGTGCGATAATATCGGAGTAAATAGATGCAAAACTCGTGGATATGTTGAACCAGGAGCCGCCTGTGGAATCGGAAATATCCTGATAGAACCACATTGCCGTTGTGGCATCGCAACAACTTCCAGTGGATATTGGGTTTTCTGTTGCAGCAAAAAACATAAAGCCATTATTGAGCAAAGAATCGGCAACGCCATCGGCAGTCCAAATCGAATGGCAATCCGCACAACCCGAACCGACCTCGCAGAAACAAGCATCGGTAAGAATGATAATGACTTTGAGTGCTCCTGTTCGCCAATGAATACTATCGACAGCGGCCATAATAGCATCCAAAGCTGTCTCTGGTATATCGGCTCCACCCCACGAGTCTATTGCACCCATCCAGGAAGAGAAAGTATCGACATCCGATATCAAATCGTAGCCGTGAGGAAAATTAAAACCATCGCCATATGTAACAATTCCAAGGGAGTAATCGTAGCCTGTTGCCGCCATCGTTTCTGCGAATTCGACTATATGGGCGCGAGCATCATCGATATAGGAAGACATACTTCCAGTGGTATCGAGCACAAAAACGATATCCACCGCACCCGTGTCCTCTGTGCAGCTGATATTCAATTCGAAATCGCCCGTCGTCGTTTTCTGAAATTGATGCACAGTTCCTTTACGGATAAGACTCATATTTATTATTTTGATTCCTTCTTCGCATGGCGAGTCGGCAAATGCGATTGAAAGAATAAAAGACAAGATGGCAATAGTTAAAATACCCCTTTGCAATTTCATAAAGCCTCCTATTGAATTTATTATATATTATAAATTTATAAAATTATTTGTCAATATCTTAATTATGAAAAACTTTTTGGATTTTGATAATTATTTGAAAAGCGAGCAAAAAATACTTGCGTAAAAATTTATATAGTATATTTTTTCTCGTTAAAATAGCAGGAGGAGAAAATGGCACATAAGAAAGGTGCAGGAAGTTCCCATAATGGAAGGGATAGCATAGGTAAAAGGCTCGGTGTGAAAAAATTTGCTGGACAATTTGTTCGTGCGGGGAACATTTTGGT
>CAYRNI010000143.1:0-1823 GCA_964425665.1 uncultured bacterium | reverse complement strand
GCATCGACGCGGAAAAGTCTTGGAGGTCGACCACGATAAGGCATTGATTCAGCTTTTCGAGGGGGCATCGGGTGTGGATGTCCAATTTTCGAGAGTTCGGTTTTTGGGCAAGGGTATCGAAGTAGGTGTATCTCTCGATATGCTCGGCAGAGTTTTCGATGGTATGGGCAATCCGATAGATGGCGGACCTAAAATAATCGCCGAGGACAAACGCGATATAAATGGTTCGCCAATCAATCCTTATGCTCGTGAATTTCCTCGCGAGTTCATTCAGACAGGGATTTCCGCTATCGATGGGCTCAACACACTGGTTCGTGGACAGAAATTGCCGATATTTTCCGGCTCGGGACTTCCACACAATCGGCTCGCAGCACAAATCGCAAGGCAGGCGAAAGTTATAACAGGGGAACAATTCGCTGTCGTTTTCGGTGCGATGGGTATCACATTCGAGGAGGCACAATTCTTTCAGGACGAATTCCGCAAAACGGGGGCAATCGAGCGAACGGTCTTATTCTTAAATCTCGCCGATGACCCTGCTATCGAGCGAATATCCACGCCACGAATGGCGCTGACGACCGCAGAATATCTCGCTTTCGAGAAAGATATGCACATCCTCGTGATTTTAACCGATATGACAAATTACTGCGAGGCTCTGCGTGAAGTTTCCGCCGCTAGAAAGGAAATCCCAGGGCGACGAGGCTATCCGGGGTATTTATATACCGACCTCGCCACGATTTACGAGCGAGCAGGAAGAATCCACGGGCGAGACGGCTCGATTACGATGATACCGATTCTCACGATGCCGGAGGACGACAAAACGCATCCGATTCCCGATTTGACAGGATATATAACTGAGGGGCAAATCGTTCTATCTCGCGAGATGCACCGGAGCGGAATTTATCCGCCAATCGATGTTCAGCAATCGCTTTCGCGACTTCGCCAGAAAGGTATCGGTGTCGGCAGAACTCGCGAGGACCACGACGATTTGTTCGCTCAACTTTATGCCGCTTATGCTCGCGGGGTTCAGGCTCGGGAACTTTCGGTTATTCTCGGCGAAGCCGCACTGACGGAGATGGATAAAAAGTATTATAGTTTCGCAGAGACTTTCGAGGATGTATATATCGGGCAGGGCGAATATACCGACCGCACTATCGAGGAGACACTCGATTTGTCGTGGAAATTGCTCTCGGTGTTCCCAGATATGGAATTAAAGCGAATCCGTAAGGAATTTCTCGAAAAGTATATGACGAAATTCAGAAAAGAAGAACCCGCTATGGCGTAAATCGTAGGCTATCAAAATACAAACAAATTAAGGGCAGGTCGATGACTTGCCCTTTTTTAATTCGAGATGCTCTAACCTGCGTCAATCTTGTAGGGAGTTGCTTCCTCCCTTAATTTCTCTCCCAAGAATTCTGCGAAATTTCTAAATTATTGAATAATAATTATTTTTGTCTTCATTTTTTTGACCTTTTATCTCAAAATCTATTTCAGGACAAGATGGGGTTCCTTTTCCCACGAATGAAGTCGTGGGTTGCGTTGCTTCGACCCAAAACGAGCGGTTAGAAACCGCTCGCTGAATTTTTTTAAACCCCGATTATATCGGGGTTTCATTTTGTTCAGCATCGGGTTTCAACCCGATGGAAAATTCATCAACACATTTCCGCGATGCTTCTCTCTCCCTTCGGGAGAGAGACCGAGAGTGAGGGGAAAAAATAAAAATGCATCCCAACGAACTTGAAAATCGTCTATTTTCCAGAAGTCTTCCCTTTTCCAGAAAAATAGGGAAATAATTTGATAAATTTATTTCGTCGATTATTTTGCAA
>CAYRNI010000142.1:0-5679 GCA_964425665.1 uncultured bacterium | reverse complement strand
CGCTGAACGAAAACAAACCCCGATATAATCGGGGTTTAAACAGATTCAGCGAGCGATTTTAATCGCTCGTCTAAGAATGTGGGCGGTTTCAACCGCTCGTTTATGTTAGCCCACCGGGAGAAGGTAGCTCCGATGACAATCGGAGACGGATGAGGGGCTTTTTCCCGCAGGGATAGAGAAACAATGCAACCCACGACTTCAGTCGTGGGGGAAAACCTATCTTGTCCTGAAATGGATTTTGAGGTAAAAAGTCGATGGTGATAAAAATAATTATTATTCAATAAGTTATGAATTTCGGAGAAGACATTAACTAAAGTATTCAGGAGATTATGAGTATGAAAAGATTATTCCCTTTATTTATTATAGGAATTTTTGCGGCAATCGTTTCTGCCTATACTATATCTGGCACTATATCCGAGAAAAATGGTGATCCTATTCCCGCTGCGCATATATTTTTACCATCAGAAAAAATCGGCACAGCAGCGGATATCGATGGGAAATACAGTCTCGAGGTTCCCCCCGGAGTGCATAGGTTCAAAATCACCGCACTGGGATACCAAGATATCGACACATCTTTTGTCGTTTCTGGAGATAAGGTTATAAATTTCATTATGCATTCGCAAGCGATGGTCGGGGATGTCGTTGTGGTCTCTGCCTCTCGAATCGAGCAGAATATTTTGGACACCCCGATTTCCACTACTGTCGCCAAGGGTGATGTTCTCGCAGAGCGCACTACCGCGGGTATGGACGATGCGATAAAATATATCCCCGGTGTCACTATGAATAAGTATCAAATTTCGATTCGCAATAGTTCGGGTTATTCGCAGGGATGCGGAAGCCGTGTGGCGATGCTAATCGATGGCGTTCCTGTTACCGCAGGAGATACAGGCGAGATAAAATGGGATGCTCTTCCAACAAACGCCGTTTCGCAGGTCGAGGTTGTAAAGGGTGCTGGCTCGGCACTTTATGGTTCCGGTGCCCTCGGTGGTGTAGTTAATATAGTCACGATGAAGCCATCGAAGATTTTCGATAGTTCGGGTAAAACTGTCCAACTGAAAATATTTTCTAAATTCGGCGTTTATGATAAACCGCATTGGGACGATTGGGTCTGGACTAATCGAACTTTGACACTGAAAGGAGGAGGATTTCTTTGGGGTAAAAAAATCGGGAAAACATCGTATCTCGCAACTGCTGATATAAACCAATCCGATGGTTATCGTCAGGACGACGACTTTTTCAGAGGAAAATCGTTTATGAAATTTCATCACGATATTTCGGATAATCGTTCGATTACAGGTTTTCTCAATCTCGCTTACGAGGATAGAGGAAGTTTTTTCGAGTGGCGGAGTCCCGAGCAGGCACTATTGACAGCAGTTGGAAGAGAAAACGATAGAGTGTGGTCATCTAAGGCTTTTGGAGCATTGATTTATAGGGGCGATACTCCGGCAAAGCATCTATTTTTCAATGGGAAAATTTACAATATCTTCAGTAATTGGAAGAGCAGAATTTTCAATGTGAACACACAGGAGAACGAGCAGGAAGCATCGACAGGGAACAAAATCGGTGCGGATGCTCAATTGATTTTCACTTGGAATAAGCAGATTATTTCTGGTGGCGGAGAATTTTCCTTCGTCAATAATACTTCGGTTACATTCGGCGACCATATCGGATGGGGCGGTGCTGTTTATATTCAGGATGAACTGTCATACTTCCATCCACTTATATTGAACATAGGTGGAAGATTCGACTTGTTCTGGGTGGATTCATCGAGCACAGACTTTTTCATTGGAGCAAGCCCCAAAATTTCAGCGATTTATCACATAACAGAGCATTCCTCATTCCATGCGAATATATCGTCGGGTTTCAGAATTCCAACTATGGCTGAGCTTTTCACGAGAACTAATGCCGGCGGTGTCCTTCGAGTAGAGCCGAACCCCGACCTCGAACCCGAAAGAGGATACACCTGCGAAACAGGATTGAGTTTCGCAAATGACAAATACATTCTAACAGGCACGGCGTTCTATAATTTCTATTCCGATATGATTGAACCTACTCCTATATACGGGACACTCGTCGAATTTACCAACTATCAGCGAGTTCAGATATATGGAGTCGAAATAAGCGGTGATACGAAAATCGGAAAATTAAGTCTCAGTGGTGGATATATGTTCACATCGTCTAAGGATATGGACAGCGGTGATAAATTACCCTATCGCCCCGATAATTCGCTCACACTATCTGCTGGATACGCGATTATGGACAATCTAACATTTGGAGCTGATTTCAGGTATAAATCTCCTGTCGAGTATGCGTTATATAAAGCCGATTTGGTTGTTCCTCAGAAAGTTCTCGATTTATATACTCGGTGGAATATCGGGCATTTTTCAATCTCTGCGAGAGTCAATAATGCGCTCAACTATAATTATACCGAAATCGAACGAAACATCGCCCCGATTAGACATTATGTATTCTCCGTCGGATACGATGTGTTTTGATTGTTATACTCGAGGGTTGCTCGCAATATGTTCCAGAAATTTTTAATATTCTTTTTATAAGATTGGTTAATTATTATGGCAAAAAAACGGGACAGAAGAAAACATCTAAGGATACCGATTGCTGAGAAAATATTTATCGGCTATCTCGTGACAATACTACTTATGTTGTTTTCGAATTTCTATCTTTTTCATCGAATGGGAAAACTTCGTCAAATTGGCGAACAAATCGGTGAATCGGTTTCTTTTGTCGCATCGGAAAGGGATATTTTACATTATTTGGACGACCTTAGAAAATATTATAGGGCATATCTTAATGCTTACCAGCAAAAACACAAGGATAAAATGACGCAGGAGTTTCTCGATAGGGCATATCGAAAATTAAAGGATAAAATTGCAGAAATTCGTTCTATGGAGAACTCTTTGAAATTTCACGACGATACTCTCTTGACAAACATAAATTCGTATCTCGATTCGCTGGATGATGCTATATCTCCGCCGAATAAGGAGAAATGGGATAATTCGGATAAAAATTTAGAGCTTTCAATAGAAAGGTCATTGGTTTCCGCTCAAAAGCGAACACAAGATTTACTTGCCAGCTCGAAACATATGACCGAGGATGCTACTACATATGGCATTTTAATTTCGGGTATTATGCTCTTGATTTCCGCTGGCTTCGCTATGATTATTGCTCGGAAAATCTCGCGACCGATAGCTCATCTTCGTCAGGCTACGCACTATGCGCGACTCGGTAAATACAATATCCAGGTTAATTTTGAATCGCACGATGAAATCGCAGATTTGACGGCTGATTTCAATGCTATGCTTCGTGCTCTCGGAAAACTCGATAAGATGAAAGCGATGTTTCTTTCCAGTATCACTCACGATTTAAAATCTCCTCTGTATCGAGTGAAACTGGGTGCTGAAAATCTCGTCGATGGCATATATGGCGAACTTAACGAAAAACAGCGGAAAGCCATAAACCAAGTTCTAAAGGATGTCGATACCCTCTCGAAATTGATATACGATATTTTGGATTTGCAAAAACTCGAGAGCGGTAAGTTTGAATTACATCTCGAGGATGTGGAAATCGAGCCGTTCGTTCGTGAGGCGGTGAAAAAGCACGCCATAAGTTTCACCGATAAGGGGGTCGGTCTCGCTATCCGAATGGATGTCGGCGATGTATCCATCAGAATCGACAGGAAGCAAATCGAGCGGGTTTTCGAAAATCTATTGTCGAACGCATTGAAGTTCACATCGAGAGGCGGTAAGGTCGTGGTGTTTGCAAGCAAGGAGAAAAAAAATATCCATTTCGGTATCACAGATAATGGTCCTGGTATGACCGAAGATGAAGCAAAACACATTTTCGATAAATTTTACAGGGCGAGCAGTGGTAAAAATGTATCTGGAACAGGTCTCGGATTGGCTATTGCAAAGCAGATAATCGAGGCACACAACGGAAGAATATGGGTCGAAAGTGAGATAGGTGTCGGTTCGACATTCCATTTTACTTTGCCGATTACGAAGAAGTCTCGTAAAAAATAAAATTTGATTTTTTTATTTCTTATTCTTGGATAAATATTTATTTTCGATAGGAATTTGATTCGAGGAGAAAAAAATGCTCTGGATATCCGTCGGACTTGGGCTTGTCGTCAGTATGCTTTCTGCCGAATGGCTGGGACTTGTGGCGGGTGGATTGGTCGTCCCCGGGTATATCGCACTTTTCTGGAACAAACCGATGCAAATTGTCGGAACAGTGATTTCTGCGCTTATTGCCTTGTTCTTTCTGAAATTGATTTCTAAGAAAACATTTGTCTATGGGAGAAGAAGACTGGTTCTGACGATACTTCTCGGTTTCATTTTCGGTTCACTTTTGAGATTGATAGCCGAAAAAACTATCCCAGCGGGATGGCTCAGTTTCGACCCGATAGGTTATGTTATTCCAGGTCTTTTAGCATACTGGATGGAAAAACAGGGGTTCTGGGAAACAATTAGCGGGATGGTTATAGCGAGTGTCATCGTGCGTATGGCGGTGATTTTGATAAATGGCGGTGCACCGATAGATATCGTATGGTTCTGAGGGGGATTTTATGTTCTGGCGTTCTACGAGAATAGGAAGAGGTTCGCTTTTGATTTTAGCACTTATCGGTTTAGCCGCTATAGGTATAATCGAGTTGTCTCTGCATAAGGTCAAACAGCCTTGGTTCGAGCAGAAACTCGCCGCCGCAAAACTCGCTCAAAAAGCGGAGTTCGCTATAAAAAATGCAATCGAGGGCAAGCATATCGTAATCGACAATCTATCCGACCCGAATGAAACAGGACTTATCGGCGAGCAGTTCACACTGATTACTACCGACCAGGGCGATTTGGATGCCAAATTGACCACCACTAATCCGAATTGGGCGGGGGTGATAGTCCATCTTTTGAAACGGGCGAGGATTAGAAGAGGTGATTATGTCGCTGTCGGATGGACAGGTTCTATGCCCGCGATGAATATCGCGGTTCTTTCCGCTATCGAGACAATCGGTGCGAAACCTGTAATTATCACATCAATCGGTGCGTCGATGTGGGGAGCGAACAATCCCGATTTCAGTTGGCTCGATATGGAAAAATATCTATACGATAAAGGGATTTTTCACTACCGCAGTTCGGCGGCATCGATTGGGGGAAAAAGCGATAGAGGCGCGAATCTATCCCCTAAGGGAAGGGAACTTTGTAGAGAAATCGCTAAGAGAAACGATGTTCCATTAATCGAGGAAAAGACGCTGGATGAATCTATAAAGAAGCGGATGCGAATATATAGAAAAGAACTTCCCAAAGGCAAAAGATATCGTGCTTATATCAATGTCGGTGGGGGAGTAGCATCGGTGGGTTCGGCTCATAGCATAGGTATTATCAAACCTGGATTAACGAAAACATTGCCTAAAATAAATTATCCTCTGCGGGGAACTATGATTCTGTTCGGACTCAAAGGTGTTCCTGTGATAGATATAACCGATATTAAAAAACTCGCCAAAAGATACGGACTTCCGATTTCTCCTCAACCTATACCGAAACCACCGGCGGGCGATGTGTTTTATAGGAATCATTACAGAACGGGTCTCGTCGCATTGATTTTGGTTTTGTATTCGGTTCTAACATTTGCTGTTATAAGATTCGATTTGAAAAAATTCTTTGAAAAAAGAAA
>CAYRNI010000141.1:1482-5687 GCA_964425665.1 uncultured bacterium | reverse complement strand
GGGGGGATAAATGCGTAATGTAGTAATCGTTCTGCTCGTTCTGATTTCGTTTGCTTTCTGCCAGGATTTCGGCTACACCTATGTTAAATTAGGTGGATTATTGATGGATACACCTGCGGGGGCATTGATATGGGGGCAGGTTGAACCTGCTGGACCAAGCGATGAAATCACTGAACCATATTCGGGAACATTTCGTCTAAAAATCGTCGAAGAGATTGATGATAGTTCGGCAAGATTTTTCAATTTCTTTACCGGTGAGACTCTCGGAAATGAGTTGTTAATTGATATAACCGATACTTCCGATAATTTACTCGGAATTTTCGATAACCAAGTGGAGTTTATTATTTTATATGTCGAGGATACGCTCGGCGAATTGAAACCCACTATTCCGATTGGTATAAATATCACTCCATCTGGCAGTGTGGCGGTGAAATTGTCGTATGATGGTCCTACGAGATTGCCTGTTGATGTAGATGAAATGTTTTTGCCGATACGAGTTTTCGCCGCAGATGAAAGTGGTCTTCCTGTTCCAGATTTCTACGATTCCACTATTGTTATGAACGCCGTTCAGGCGAAAGTCATATACGAATCCATCGATGACGGTTCGGCTTCGATTTATTCGTTATTCAGCGAAACACCATCCGATAGTGTGATACTTCCTGTTCTCGGCGGAATGGCGATTTTAAATGCATCCGACAGTGAAGCCGAATTTGTCGCGATAGAGGTATCCGATTTTCGATACGATTCACTTATCTCCGATACGATTAGAGTGGAATTTGTGGACAGCGGTGCATTCGTCTTGTTGGCATCGCCTATGGATGGTCTTGCGACGACAGTAAATTACCCCGCATCGTGCATATCTCTTGCAATGACTGCTGATAACGGTCCTGATGAGGAGGACGATTCCACACTTATCTCCGCCGAGATTATGGACATCACAGGAATTTCCTCTGCTGAAATCGCTCCATCCGAAAGAACCTTGATAAACGGTGTTTCCGCATTTACGGTATATGATGACGAGCCTGATTCGTTCGGTGTTTTCGTCAAAACGAGTGTTATATCTGGTGCGCCGTTAATATCACCGTTCTGGTCGCCGATTTTGTTCCTGCCAGCGAGTTATCCTACGAGATTTTTCTACGATGGTCCCAATGCGATTGCTGTCGGCGAGACCGCAGATATATCAATCGAACTTACTAACGATTTCGGCGAAAACCCGACCGAACATCTCGATTATCGATACTTTTTCATCCCTGAAATCGATGAAGGCACGAGTATCGAAATAATCGACCCGGTGACCGACTCGATTTATTCGGATGGCGATTGGCAGCCGATAGAATACGATAGTTCTCGTTCGCTGAAAATAACCGCTTCCAGTGTCGAGGATGTGGATTTGTCATTTGCAGATGCCGAAAGGCGAAGTCTTTTCGACAATGGCTATCTAAAACCCACTCAGACGATTGAATTTTCCGTTTTGCCCGTTTCGGGAACACTCGCAGGAAATTATGAACTATACCCGCCGAATTCCTTCTGGATGTTCCAGACAGGTATTCGATACCGAATCGATATATTCGCGGTAGATGATGCAAACGCTGTCGATACGACATATACGGGAACAGTTTCTGTATCGGTTTCGGGTTCTGCTACTGCTACTCCCACAGTGGATTTATTTGCAGGGCACGGAACGATATATATCGAGGATAATTACAGCGAGGATGTTATATTGGATATAGCGGGTGAACTTGCGAGTCCGCCCTCGCAGACACTATATTTTAGGGAACCAGGTTCTGGCGGCGGAGCTATTATTCTGCCAGAAGATGGAAATGATTTGCTCGCGGGCGAAAACAGGGATATGCTTATCTATGTCGGCACGGTTTCGGGGATTTCGTCGTATTACTCTGGGACTTTATCCGTCTCTGTCGATGAGCCCGATGACGATGGCTCGGTTGTTTGTCCTGCTACTATAATTGTCGATGGCGGCATTGGAACTTTACCTTTCTACGATTCCGAACCGGAGACCGTTGAAATCACTTTGAGCGGCGAGGGTCTTGTAGATGTAGAAAATACAGTTGTTGTTTCGGCGGAACTCGTAATGATATTGCCGGAAACTCTATCGATAGATAGCACATATACTGTTATCTTTCAGGCGGTCGATTATGTGGGTAATCTCTGCACATCTATCGGTTTGCCATTTACTATCGGTGTTGTCGAAGAGATTGATAATTCATCGTTCGTATATTCGGGACCATATACTCCGAGTTTCGATGCTGGAATTTGCACCACTGTGACGATATCCAACCCTGAAATCGAGAGCGTGGATATTTATCTTCGACCGTTGGAGGAGGGTCTTTTGCTCGTCCCCGATGGAGATTATGACGATGAAATGGGCTGGTATATGGGCACTGTATATTTTTCAAATGTTGGGATAGATAATAAAAAACCGGAAAGATTTTCGGTGGGTGAAATTTCGCCTAATCCATTCAATTCGACTGCGGATATCGAAATCTATGCCGTATCGGATGGAAGTGTCGAAATCGAAATCGCCGACATTACAGGTAAAATATTGGATAAATTCGTTCGCAATCTCTCTCGTGGGGAGAATAAAGTTCCGTTATCGTTCGCGGGGAAACCATCGGGGATTTATTTTGTAAAAATTTTGTATAACGATACCGAAATTTTACGACGGGCGATTTTCATAAAATAAAACTTTGATATTTTCGATTTCACAATTTTTATTATTTTAAAAGAAAATTAGAATTGGAGTTTTGCGATGATTGAGAAAGTTCCATTTCTCGTAATAGGTGGTGGTCCTGCTGGATTGTCCGCTGCGCTTGCTGCCACAGAGTTTGGCATAGAGACGATTGTTCTGGACGATGGTTTGAATCTCGGCGGGCAGTTGACAAAGCAGACACATAAGTTTTTCGGTTCCAAGATGGAAAATGCTGGGACTCGTGGTTTCGTTATCGGGCAGAAGATGGTCGCCGAACTCGAAAAGCGCCCGAATTTCAAAGCCTATATGAACACCACTGCGACGGGTTATTTTCCAGATGGCGTTGTAACCGCTGTAAAAGGTGAGGATACATTTTTGAAGTTTCAGCCACAGGCTATTCTTGTTGCCACCGGCGCGAGCGAAAAGATGATTACATTCCCCGGAAATGACCTTCCAGGTGTATATGGTGCTGGTGCCGTGCAGACTTTGATGAACGAGTTTGGAGTTCTTCCAGCGAAAAGAATTCTTATGGTTGGAGCGGGTAATATCGGTCTAATCGTGAGTTATCAAGCGATGCAGGCGGGTGTGGAAGTGGTCGCGATAATCGAGGCTATGGACCATATTGGAGGATATTGGGTTCACGCGAGCAAAATCCGTCGGCTCGGCGTGCCGATTCTAACGAGATATACCATCGTCGAGGCGCGCGGTAAGGAGTTTGTGGAGTCGGCTGTTATTGCAAAGGTCGATGACAACTGGCAGATAATAAAGGGCAGCGAGGTAGTGGTGGATGTCGATGCGGTCTGTCTCGCCGTGGGGCTGACTCCGACTTCCGAGATACTATTTCAGGCGGGTATTAAGATGAAATATGTCCCAGAACTCGGTGGCGATGTTCCACTGCGGGATTCATTTATGCGGACCAGCAATCCGAGCATATATATAGCAGGTGATGTTGGAGGAATCGAGGAGGCATCCAGTGCGATGCTCGAGGGCAAAATAGCAGGGCTTGCCGCAGCGAAATCGCTCGGTGCAAATATTTTAGACTTCGATGAACAAATCGAGAAAATCAGGAACGAGTTGAATATTCTACGAGCAGGTCCTCTGCCAGAGAAGGTCAGAAATGGTCTAAAAAAGGTGGAAATAGAATAGTAACTTTCTCATTCTAACAAATCGTTCGATGGCAATTTATCGATTGCTCCGATTTTCCACGAAATTAAAGGCATTTTTCGGGGGCGAAAAGCGAACCAACCAGTAGGGAGCATTTCGGAAATGAAAACGCATAATTTTTCAGTGCGGGATTTTTTTTGCTTTTTGGAAAATCTGTTGTATTTTATATGTAAAGTTATCGGGAGGTAAAAATGTTCAAACTTATTTTTGTATCGGCGATTGTTCTTTTTGCGGTGGTATCTTTCGGTGTGGAATTTACTTTACCTATTCATGTTCACTGTGGTCCAGATGATACCACATCGACGATAGGGGTCAGCCCCGCTGCGAGCAATGA
>CAYRNI010000141.1:0-1382 GCA_964425665.1 uncultured bacterium | reverse complement strand
TCGATATGACAACTACCGATAGCATCACATTTCCCACTGGCGAGGCGGTCCAAATTTTATTCAGGCAAAATCTAACACATATCGAGGATACGATACCACCTGTTATAATCGATTGCTCGATTGCCGAGGGCGAGACGCTCACCGACCCGATGACACCACTTAATATTGTGGTTTTAGATACAGGCTCGGGAGTTAATGTCGGTTCTTTGAGTTTTATTCTCAATGGAATCGACATTTCTATGATTGTTCCGAGTTATGTGTCTAGCGATGGTGACACCGCTACATTTTCATATACTCCTGCGTTGCCTTATGCACCAGCAGACACTTTGTTTTTCTCTGTAGCGGATTATAATGGAAATATTTTAAACGACACATTGCATTTTTTCTATTCCATCCCTGATACCGGAGATACCACCACAGATACACTTAATACTATAACCTGTTTTGTTATGTTGGGCGATATGACAACAGACCTTTCGGGAAGTCTTGTCGAGATATTGGAACTCGGCTTATCCGAAATGACAGATATGAGCGGACAATGTGCTTTCGATTCTGTCCCCAATGGAACATATACATTCAAGGCGAGTCGCGATGGCTATTTCGCTATGGATAGTGTTATCTCGGTGGATTCGAATATGACTGTAATGTTTATGCTCGAACCTTATGACAGCGGAGCATTCCATATAACTGGAATCGTGACTCTCGAGGGTGTCTCCGGAGATTTATCGGGCTCTATAGTCACTGCATATGGTATTGATACATCCGCCAATGTTTGCGATACCACAGATTTCGATGGTAATTTCGATTTGGAATTGCCTATGTTCGGACTATATGCGATAATCGCCACTCATTCAGATTTCCATCCCGACTCGGTTTCCGGAATGTTTTTTACTGACACGACAATTAATTTCAATCTCCTGCCTGTGGATTATATTTCCGATGGTAAGAGTGATAATGATGAATTGCAGTTATCGACACAAGTTTTTGGAAATTCGACCAACATATTTACTAAAAATGCCCAAAATATTTCTATTTACGATGTTTTAGGAAAAACCGTTAGAAATTATAATGTGGGCAAATTCGGTAATATTACGATCGATAACGGTGAATTATCCAGTGGAGTATATTACATTCGAGCAACCGGCAAAAACGATGTGAAGACAATCAAAATATTTATAACCCGTTGAGGATAATCGGTGAAAAGATATTATTCTATAATATTAGTGGTGATTTTCATAGTGTTCGCATTTTTGGGATGTGCGGGAAGAAAAGAAGTCACAGAAATCCCGAAAATATCGAGTGGTGAACTAATAGATAGTCTGTTGGCACAGGATACAGTTGTTCATCGTGTTCGATTGCTCGGGAAAGGGGTGTTTGAATCC
>CAYRNI010000140.1:0-5770 GCA_964425665.1 uncultured bacterium | reverse complement strand
ATGCTCCACCGCTTGTGCGGGCCCCCGTCAATTCCTTTGAGTTTCAACCTTGCGGTCGTAGTCCCCAGGCGGCAGGCTTAATGGGTTTCCTGCGGCACTGAAAGCCCCGCTTCCAATACCTAGCCTGCATCGTTTACGGCGTGGACTACCAGGGTATCTAATCCTGTTCGCTCCCCACGCTTTCGTCCCTGAGCGTCAGTAGCGAGCTAGAGAGCTGCCTGCGCCATTGGCGTTCCTCCCGATATCTACGCATTCCACCGCTACACCGGGAATTCCACTCTCCTCTCTCGCACTCTAGGACTGCAGTATCGAGCGCAAGACGGGGTTGAGCCCCGAAATTTAACACCCGACTTACAGTCCCGCCTACGGACCCTTTACGCCCAGTGAATCCGAGCAACGCTTGCACCCTACGTTTTACCGCGGCTGCTGGCACGTAGTTAGCCGGTGCTTATTCGCAGGATACCGTCAGCCCCGATAGGTATTAGCTACCGGGGTGTTCTTCTCCTGCAAAAGGAGTTTACAACCCGAAGGCCTTCATCCTCCACGCGGCGTCGCTGCCTCACCCTTCCGGGCATTGGGCAAGATTCCTTACTGCTGCCTCCCGTAGGAGTTGGACCCGTGTCTCAGTGTCCATGTGGCCGACCATCCTCTCAGACCGGCTACCCGTCTTAGGCTTGGTGAGCCATTACCTCACCAACTACCTGATAGGCCGCAGACCCCTCCATAAGCGATAGCTTGCAAGCAGAGGCCATCTTTATCACGGTAACCTTCGTAGTTCCCGTGAAACATTCGGTATTAGCTCCAGTTTCCTGAAGTTATCCCGAACTTAAGGATAGGTTATCTACGTGTTACTCACCCGTTCGCCGCTGTAATCTCCAACTATAAGCTGGATTTCTCGCTCGACTTGCATGTATTAGGCGCGCCGCCAGCGTTCGCTCTGAGCCAGGATCAAACTCTCCATTCGAAAAGAGTTATTTACAATCCTATCTCGCACGCTGCTAATCATTGATTCATCAACGCACGACCGCTTCGTTTGTCCTCAATATCCTATCACACTGTTCCGTTGTCAAAGAACAAATTTTCTCATACGCAAATGAAAAAAATAAATATGAACTCTTTTTTGTCAAGATTATTTTTTAAAAAAATGAATATTTTTTTATCTCATTGAATATCAATTGGATATACCTTTCAATAAATCGTCGATTCCACTTAAAAGAGAGGAAACAATCTCATCGTCTCTAATTTTTGAGATTTGTCGCCCATTTTTGAAAATTATGCCGGAATTTTTCCCACAAGCAACTCCGATATCAGCGTCAGATGCTTCACCTGGTCCATTAACAACACAACCCATTACCGCGACAGTAATATCGTTTTTCAAATATTTTACATTATCCCAGACCCTCTGTGCAATTGCCGGCAAATCGACCTCACACCTCGCACAGGTAGGGCAACTGACCAATCTCACCCAATACTTACGCAGACCTAAAAATCTCAATATCTCGCGAGCGACTCGAACCTCGTTCTCGGGGGGTTCGGTCAGCGAAACCCGAATCGTATCTCCAATGCCAGCGGATAAAATCGTCGTCATTCCGACTGTCGATGCTACAATTCCCTGAACACCGAATCCCGATTCGGTAACACCGATATGCAAGGGATAGTCATATTTTTGGGAAAATTTCAAATTCGCTTCGAGTGTAATTTGGGGCGACGAAGATTTCAATGAGACCACTATGTTTTCGAACCCGACCTCGCGAAGGATATTGATTTCTCGCTCGGCTGATTCGACCATAGCATCGGCACAAGGTTTGCCGTATTTTTCAAAAATATCTTTCGGCAGTGAACCCGCATTGACACCGATTCTAATCGGGATATTTCTCGCCATAGCCTCATTGGCGACGATTTTCACTCTTTCGGGGGAGCCGATATTGCCGGGATTTATCCGCAACTTGTGGACCCCCGCCTCGATAGATGCGAGCGCAAGTTTGTAGTCGAAATGAATGTCTGCGACTATCGGAATCGGGGAATTTTTAACTATTTCACCGAGAGACCTCGCCGAATCCATATCAGGCACAGAAACTCGAAAAATATCGCATCCCGCATTGTGCGCTCGCTCGATTTGACCGAGAACACCAGAGACATCGGTAGTGGCAGTCTTTGCCATAGATTGAACGGCGACAGTTTTGCCACCGCCGATTTCGATATCACCGATTTTTACTATCCGAGTTCTATCCCGAGTGTATTTCATAAATATTTTCGATAATTGAATTTTCTTCCGGAGGAAAACCGATTCCCTAAAAGTAGGGGAGGATTTACCTCGAATTTCAGCAATAAAACTCTATTTTTCAAAAAAGCAAGTTATTATTTTATCGGCGGCGATAATCGGTTCTAAATTTGTTATGTCGATTCGTATAATATTCGGCTCTTTTTTGAACCATACGATTTGTCGCTTCGCATAATGTTTTGTTTCGCGAACGATACTTTCGAACATTTCGCCGTAGGAAATTTCACCGCGAGTGAACTCGACAATTTGTCGATAGCCGATGGAACTTAGACCCGGACAATCGGGAGATAGTCCTCGGCGAAGCAGATTTTTCACCTCGTCGACCCATCCCGATTCGAGCATTTTGCGGGTTCGTTTCTCGATGCGTCTGTAGAGCAATTCCCTTTCGACAGAAAGCAGTATCTTTACGAATTTCCACTCGGATGGCGGTTTCGTTTCGTTTTGCCACCAGTATGAAATCGGTTTGCCAGATACCAAAAATACTTCGAGTGCACGCTCGATTCGCACATAATTGTTCGGGTCGATTTTCGATGCAGCCTCAGGGTCAACTCTGCGGAGTTCATCGTATAGATTTTCGCCTTTTTCCCATCGTTGCCTCAAATTTTTGCGTATATTCTCGTTGTAGAAATCGCCGGTGAAAATGCCCTCGGTCAGCGCTCGAATATACAACCCTGTTCCGCCGACGATTATAGGTAATTTCCCGCGACCTCGAATTTCTTCCATCGCCTCGAGTGATAATCTGACAAATTTCATCGAGTCGAATTTTTCGGTGGGTTCGATTATATCGATAAGATGATGACGGATTCTTGTATCCAGCGGTTTTGCTGTGCCTATGTCGAGTTCTTTATATATCTGGCGTGAATCTGCGGAAATAATTTCGCCATCGAGTTTCTCTGCGACGATTTGTGCAATTTCGCTCTTGCCGACGGCGGTTGCCCCACAGATGACAAGCGCTTTTTTGGGTCTGTCATTCTCCATAGGAACTATTTGCCTATTGCGACTAATTTGCCGACCGAAATGAGAACATCATCTGCGAAAACCTGATATATGTATGTCCCCGATAATTTTCCTTTTGGCAGCCATTTTTTATGGTATTCGCCAGCAACGAGAGTTCCGTAGTCGATTTTGTCGATTTGTTTAGAGTTTTTGCCCAATATTACCGAATGAACTTTGGCGGGTTTAGATAATTTGAAATCGATTGTCAATTTTTGCTGATTATCCACGATGGGTTTGCGGGAATATTCTATTTCGAAAATCGTATCCGATTGGGGAATTGTAAATTTGCCGTCGAGCATACGAATATCTATACCGTCTATATATAGATTTCCCCGCGGGATGGAATCTGTTCGCCAGGTGATTGTGGTAGGGGCTTCGGGATGATGAAGAATTATTTTCCAACTCGCTCTATCGGAAATCGCTCTGATATCCGTCCAGGCGGCATCGAGATAGCGATAGTTCGTATCGACAAATGAGATATACGGATAGAAACCCGATGGAGGAGCCATAGTCGCAGGCGGAGCGGGTGTATCGAAACCTCTGTCGAAATGGTCTGTCGCCTGTGCATCCATTCCGATTGTGAATTTTTGAGACCTGCCAGATTTAACATCGAAATAGAACCGCCAGTTAGTTTGACCAGCGAGTAATATCGCCGAAATGGATAGGATTATCGTGATTATTCTCATCTTTTCATCTCCTTTTGAATTGGAAATCGAAAATTCTATATTATTGTATAAGAAGAAAAAAACAAGTAAAATTAGTGTGAACTTCATAGCAAAATGTTCGGAAATCTAATAAATATACACGATTTCATCCGCATATACGACAAGATAAAGCAGGGATATTTTAAGAAAATTGTATCGAAATTGTTTCATAGTCAAAGGTCTCGTGTGCGAATTTCCTGGGCGGATGAAATTGCCGAGCCGCATAACTGGTGGGATATACCGGCGGTGCAGAGGCGATGGAATTTTTTAATAACAGGTGATTGGAACACGACTTATTACCAATATATCGGGCAGAAATATCTATCGAAAATGTCGGGTATAAAAGGTTTATCTCTTGCCTGTGGAACGGGTAGGCGTGAAGTTCAGTGGGCAAAGGTTGCGGATTTTGCGAGAATAGATGCGTTCGATATATCGCCGTCGAGAATTGCTGCTGCCAGAAAACTCGCGAAGGATGAGAATCTCGACGATATAATTTCGTTTCAGGTGGGCGATGTCCTTAAAATGCGGTTTGTGCCGAATGAATACGATGTTGTTTTTGTCGAGCAGGCACTTCACCACTTTTCTCCGCTCGATGAAATTATAGCAAAAATCTATGATGCACTCGCGCCGAATGGCTATTTGATACTTAATGAATATGTCGGTCCGAATCGTTTTCAATGGACAGATAAACAACTCGAAATCGCGAATAATCTACTTTCATCTATTCCTGAAAGATATAGAAAAATCTGGCGGACGAATCGTATCAAGCGGAAAATTTATCGTCCGAGTAGATTGATGATGATATTGAACGACCCCTCAGAGGCGGTCGAATCGTCGAAAATTATCCCCGCACTGAAAAAATATTTCGAGATTATAGAATTTAAGGGATACGGCGGAGCGATACTCCACCTTCTTTTTGCGGATATCGCTCAGAACTTTCTTTCCGATGATGACCAAACCCGAGAAATTCTTCGATTTTGCTTCCATACCGAAGACCGTGCAATACAAACGGGCGAAGTGCAAAATGATTTCGTCGTGATGGTTTGTAAAAAGTGAGTCCAAAAATGACAATACTTGACAAATAAAAAGGGTAGTTACCAAATTGCCCTTTACTTCACAGGCAGAAATCGATGCAGTGGTAGATGAATATGAAAAAACTGGATTTCTCGAAGTTCCAAATTCCTTAAAACTTAAAATAATATGCGAAACCAATATGAAAAATATGCCGAATTTCGTCAAACTTGTCAAAAATCTTGAATTTCAAAACAAGTATTATCGTCATTTGCCCTCGCTGCCTGCTGAATTTACAATCTACGATGATTTTGCAGCGATGATAGAACTTGAAGATGAAGAAAACAATTTGGAAAATGTGCGAGTACTATTTGTTCAGAACCGCCAACTTGTTCGATTACTTACTCTTGCATTCGAATCCTTATGGAAAAAAGCAAAAACATTCGGATAATAGCTCGGAGGATTATTATGTGGAGAAAAATTAGATATGATTTGTTGATTTATCTATTGTTACTTGATGTATTTTGTGCATTTGCTCGACCTCCCGATGGCATAAACTATCAGGGAAAACTTTTTGAAAACGGCGGACCCGTTGATGGCGAGACGAGAGATTTCAGGTTCCGCCTATTCACAGATTACAATGGCGACGGCGATTTTGATGATGCAGTTGACACAATCAATTATGCAGCAGATGACACATGGATGGCAGGCGATACCTCTGGTGTCGAAATCAACGATGGGCTTTTCTCTGTCGTCCTCTATGACATCGCTTCATACC
>CAYRNI010000139.1:0-5873 GCA_964425665.1 uncultured bacterium | reverse complement strand
TATAGCCAATAGAGCGAGATAAATGAAAAAACCAGACCCCCATCCAAAATAGTTAAGGAATATAACAAACTCTCGCGTCATCCCTGAAATATGTGGAATAATTAAGCTTCCTGCAATAGGAATTACAATTAGCCCTACTGGTGGAATAAACCATGACGGGTTTATGTGGTCAAGTTTAACATGCTCACCTTTGAACATTAAATATGGTGTGAGTATGCCAAAAAATATTGTAATCAATGCTCCTATAAACCAAAAAACCTTTCCAATCTCTATGTTTTTACCAATTACAATGAAATCTGCCGCTAAAACAAGCATAGCTATCGCTATTGTAGCATAAAAGTTTGAGAGCACAGGATGTTCCAAATCATTTAATGCTTGTTTTCTAAAAAAGACCCATCTGAGAATCCATGGGATTAATAAAACAAAGAAAAGAATAATGTTGAAGTAGAACAAGACATAAGCTAGGTTTTTCAGAAGAGGAAGATACTGGGAGTAGAATAAGCTCGTCATAGCTAATATTCCGGTCCCCATAACACTTGCAAACCATGATGGTGTAAAGTTCTTAACAATTTGACATTTACATTCTATATCTCGTAACATAATACTTCCTCCGATATTTTAGAACTTATGAGCCACAATATTCAATAATTTGCTGCAAAATCGTCGTAATTAGCGGATTCGGTTCTATTGTCGAGCAATTTATCGATATATTTTGCGATTATGTCGAATTCGAGATTTACTAAATCCCCTGTTCTTTTATGGGAAAGATTGGTTCTTTTCATAGTTTCTGGAATAATCGCACATTCGATATAAGTTCCACCGCATTTAGCCACTGTAAGACTTATGCCATCTATTGCGATCGAACCTTTTTCGACAATATATTTAGAAAATTTTTTATCGTATTTTATACGCAACAAATATTGCGCACCTGTTTGCTTGAAATCTATTATTTCGGCAACACAATCTATGTGTCCTTGAACGATATGACCATCGAGAAAACTTTGTGGTGTCATAGGCAGTTCGATATTTACTAAATCGTTATCCCTGCGATATTTCAATGTCGTTCGCTCGATTGTTTCCTCCACAGCGACAAAATCGGCTATATTCTCTTCGATATTTTCGACGGAGAGACATACACCATCTATTGCTATGCTCGCACCGGGCTTTACTTTTTCGTCGTTGAAACCATCCCATTTTACAGATATTTTTCTACCACCGCGAAACCGTTCGATTTTCACAATTTCGCCGAGCCCCTGTATTAAACCGGTGAACATTTCCAACCTCTCATAATTTCCAAATATTTACATCGTGAAATCTTCTTTGTAATAGACTTTTTCCAATGTCAGACCTTGTGGCGGTGCGGTCTTAAATTCGACAATTCTTTCGCCCGTGTCGAGCATTTTCGCAAAAATTTCAGCAGAAAATTTTCCTCTCGCTACATCGAGCATCGCTCCCACCAAAGACCTGACCATCTTGTGCAAAAACCTGTTGCCATTTATGTAAAATGTTATGCTATTTCTGTCGAGTTCGAATTCCCAAAACGCATATTTTATATTGCAAATCGGGTTTTCGGGCAAATCCTTTTTTATCGAGAACGCAGAAAAATTATGCTCCCCTTCGAGCAGTTGCGAAACTTCCCCTAATATTTCCACATCATCCATATCCATAGGTCGAGCCAGCCAAAGACCATACCGCAATTTGAACGGGTCCTTATCGAAATAGATTTTATAGGTATACAATTTCCCGATGGAATCGAAGCGAGCATCGAATTTATCCTGCGAGATTTTTGCCGAAAGCACCGCTATATCCTGCGGAAGCATAAGATTAAGTTTTCGGGTAAGTTCATCTTCTGTAAATTTTTTCTCCGCAACAAACGATACGCACTGGTCCTGCGCGTGAACACCTCTATCCGTTCTCGATGCCCCCACAGTTCTAATAGGTTTGTTCCATAATTTAGTCAAAACATTTTCCAGTTCCGCTTGAACAGTAGGGACATCGGGCTGTTTCTGCCAGCCGTAGTAATTTGTGCCATCGTAAGAAATTTTTAATATGTAAGTTATTTCATCCACGATTGAATTATAAGATTTCGGATAGCAATAGGTCAAGAGTAAAGTGGAAGTTTTTCAGTATTATGGCGTCGGCACAGTTCGGCATCCCTCATCGGTGAAAAGCGAATCCAATGTTATGACAACCGAATCGCCATCTGAAATAGATGTCCAATCTATCTCGGCAGTATCGCCAGACCAAGTTATTGCCGGTGAATCGCCGGTGATACTATAAGTATCCGAACCTCCTCCGCTGTGATAAACTTGGATTGTGAAATATGTTCGGCTATGATTTATCGTCTGCCCCGTGGTATCGGATATAATGAAGCTTATCGGCTGTGGATTGCAAGATGTAAAACTGTAACAATTCGGATACGGGCAACCAATCGAGGTCAGAGCGGGTTTGCAGCAAGGTCCAATCGTTAATGTCCAGGTCGATGTCGTCTCTGTATCGCAAGGATTATATGCTATAACTGTCCAATTATAAATCAAATTCGTATCGGAAAAATTAGATATTACGCCGACATCGTAGTTATTTGCGGAAATATCATCTGCGATAAGCGAACCGTTCGCGAAGACATCGTAATAAATCGGGTTTGAACCCGATGGCACTTGCCATTGGAGATTTACATCGAGGCTGCAATCCGCCACATAGCCATCGCTGGGTGAAATCAATGAGAATGGTGTCATCGTGTCGCAGGCACCGAAATAGTATGTGCAACAAATAACGGTATCGTTAGGACCGCAGTCCTGTTCGGTGATGAGGTCTTTGAAATGGAAACACAGTTCGAGTTCCGCCGGGTCGCCGACAAGCGAGCGGATATCTCCTGCGGGGACATCGAACTGAACCTGCCAATCGCAATCTCCACAATCTGGACAATCCGATTCGGAACAGGGCCATATTGCTGTGGTGTTGCAATTTATTCGAGTTATATGAAAATTTGCCAACGGGAAACCATCAGAGAATGTCATCGTCGAATCTATTATAGTATCGCATACGCAAGTCGGTGGAAGACCCGATGGATATGCGGACATCTGTGTCATATTGAAACCGAGTCCCGGCAAACCGCCGCTGGGCAGTAATCCGCCATTGATTTCGAGATATATCGCATCGAAAATCGATAGCAATGCAGATTCATCGAGGTCGCCGGAGGCATCGAATGGTGTCATACCGACACCTTCATCGTGAACGCAGGCATCGAAGTGAATCACAGTTGCATCGTCGATAGTAGTTTCGCAAGCGGGCGACCAATTAGGTCCACTATCGAACTGCGGCGGTGATTTATCTATTATCACGGAGCAATGCTGACTGTATCTGAGTTGGCATCCTGAGATATCGGTAGCATCAGAAATGTAAAATTCGACAGTAGCACCATCGGTAAACGGCGGGGATGCGGTGTATGTCAGCGTCTGGTCCGCGGGATTGAAAGATAGGCGCGGATCGGGATAGTTTATGTATTCTCCGTCCATATATACCACAATCGAATTCGTGTCCACAGGAAGACAGCCCTCGAACTGAAAAACAACCTCATCGCAAGCGGTATATCTTCCACAGTGCCTCGGTTGAATCACTGTCGCATTGATACCTGGGCAGTCGCAGTTCTCGACGAACAGACAACCCTCGACGGAGTCGGAAAGCGCTCCAGATGTTATCTCTATCCAGAAACAATCGTCGCAGCCGTGGCAGTTCGGCACCTCGTTGATTTCCCAATTTATCGTATCGGATGCGCCAGCGGAAATCGGTCCCGTATGCTGAATCGAATCCGCAGGATTATCGAGTTCGATGCAGGGAAATGGGTTGAGTTCGAGCTCGACATCGCTCAAATCACTTCCAGATGTATTGTTCAAAATAATAGTGATGGCAGTGAATTCGGCTATATCGTCGGCGACAGCATCTAATACCTCGTTCATACTGGTGCTTTCAATATCGAACCATTGTCCCCCGGTGGCAGAGCAGGCAGGTTCCATAGGATGCCCCGATGGACTTACGAGATAAATCGCAACGCTGTCCGATGTTGCGAGACTTATCAAATCTGAAAGCGTGTGAGCGTGACTGTCCTCCTCGGTTTCATCGGTAAGGACGATTAGGATATGGTCGCAGGTGTCGCGCCAGTTAACGCTATAAGATGTGATAGCAGCATACGATGCATCGATAGGTGCTTCCGAACCGCCCTCGGCTCCGTTGAGCCCCGACATAAAATCGGAGAATTGGTCGGCATCGGTAAAAAGCGTGTCGCCGGCGGGGAAATTCGGGTCATCGACGAATGTTACGATTCCATAGTCACCATCGTATCCCTCAGATTCGAGATTGTATGCGAACTCGCCGATTTGTGTGTATAGTTCGCCGATTTTATCAGACATACTTCCCGATGTATCCACGACAAAAATTACATCGGCACAACCAGTTTCAGTCGAACAAATCACCGCCTCGGTATACCACCAATCATCGAGCGCACCCTTTGTGCCGACATTCGATGTTATCGTAAGTTTGGTATTCGGAAGATATATCTGCGCCTGAGATAAACCGACTAAAAAGATGAAAAATATTAAAAATGCTATTTTTTTCGACATATTTCCCCCTCTTTATATTGAAATAAAGACAATGGTTGAAAATATGCAAACAATTTTTTTAATATTAAATTTGGAATAATTTTCATTTATAGATATTCTCTAACCACTGATAAATGCATATCTGATGATAAATAATGCCGCTATAATCCATATCGCGAGATTTGTTTCTTTCGCCTTGCCTGCTGCGATTGCCGAAATAGCATAGGCGACAAACCCGAGTGCGAAACCATCCGCAACGGAGTATGTTAGAGGAATCGCTATCAATGTTATGAACGCGGGGATTGCAATCCAGGTTTTTTCCCATTCGATTTTGTTGAGCGATTTCGTCATCATTCCACCGACGATAATCAACGCAGGAGCGGTAATCGGATGGAAAGTAGCGCCGCCGACTGTTATACCTGCACCAATCATCTTAATCAATGGATAGAAAAATAGCGACAGCAAGAATAATATCGCCACGAACACAGATGACAGTCCTCGTCTCGCGCCCGCGGATATTCCCGCTGTGGATTCGATGAAACTCGTTACTGTCGATGTTCCGAAAATCGCACCGACCACAGTTCCGACAGCATCGGAGATTAACGCTCGGTTCGCACGGGGAAGTTTGCCCTCGGGGGTTAGTAAATCGCCCGCATCGGCGACGGCGAGCAATGTCCCGACAGTATCGAACATATCCATATACAAGAATATGAAAATCACAGTGAGAATTTGCGGGGAGAAAATATTTTTAAAACTCATTTTGAAAAAAGTTGCAGATGGCGACGGAGGAGATGAAACTATGCCCTCGTATTTAATCATTCCAGTAATCAGTGCCAGAACTGCTGTCGCGATAATTCCCCACAGTATCGCACCGGGCACTTTTCTGACCGTAAGGATTATAATCAAAATCAACCCGAATATCGCCAGTAAAGTGTGTGGCGATTGTAAATTACCCAATTGAACAACCCCACCCTGACTTTTGCTTATAATTCCACTATCTAATAGACCGATGAATGCGATAAAAATCCCTATGCCCGCAGCGACAGCGTGCTTCATCGAATTTGGTATAGCATCGACGATATATCTTCTGACCTTAAATATAGATAGTAATAAAAATATAACACCAGCGATAAAAACCGCGCCGAGTGCCTCCTGCCAAGCCACTCCCATCGCGAGAACAACCGTATATGTAAAGAAGAAATTTTCTCCCATCCCTGGTGCTTGAGCAATCGGCAGGTTTGCATAAATTCCCATAAAAGCGGTCGCGATTGCCGCGGA
>CAYRNI010000138.1:0-5910 GCA_964425665.1 uncultured bacterium | reverse complement strand
CGACAACGCAGGATGGACAGACGATTACAAAGCGAGTCGTGTATTTGAAATAGAATCCATTCGGTTCTCTTTAATTTGTGAAAAGCTATTTTGATTAATCGGGTGCAACAGGGAATTAAACGAAGTGAAAGGTCCTGATTACATCGGGATTCAGAAAAATTTGCACGAAGAGAATAGGCGGAATCTGTTTAAATTTTAGCATTATTATTAAAATATGTTAGCATTCTCTGAAATATATTGTCATTTCGTATGGCGTATAAGCGATGATTCTCCTAAATTAGACAAGTTGACTCGGAGACTCGCCGAGAATTTTATCCGCGATTTCGACGAGAAGTTCGGCTACGAGTGTATATCTGTCTGTGCGCTCGCTGACCATATTCATTTTCTCGCAAAATTATTGCCCGGAGTTGCTCCGGGATTACTCATAGTTCGTATAAAAGACGAGTTATCAGAATATTTAAAGGTGAAATTGGCGATGAACACTCCACCGCGATGGGATAATCGATATGGTATCGTTTCTGTCAGTAAATCTCACCTCGAAATAGTGAAAAAGTATGTGGAGACTCAGAAAATCCGTCATAGAGATGGCAAATTGAATAAAACTCTGGAACGGACGAAGGCATAATAGAGTTTTGATGATGGTTTTACATTTCTTTTTATCATATAATATACTCATCGAGCAAAACGGGGTCGATTGGTGCAGCGGATATAGTTTTTTCTGAACCATCAGGATAAAGTATTTTAACATCTATTTTGGGATTTTTGGTTTTACAATATCTGGCTACTATGCTCGCTGCGATATTTTCTATTTCGCTCGAACTGTTTGAATCGACTAATGCTGTCGGTCCTGGTATCGAAACTGGCGATAGAACTTTTTTATTCTCGCTCAGATAATCTGTTAGAACACCGTTTTCGTATTCATTCCTCCCGACGACGATTTTTCTGTTATGGATTCTGAAATGCCTTCCGAATTTCAATAGTTGTGTAGTTTCGAGTGTGATTTCATCGTGTTCGAGAGCATCGAAAAATCTTTTTGCGTATCCGGGGTCGGTCAGAAGGCATCCGCCCGCGGGTGATGGATAATCGGTTATGCCGAATTTCTTTGCGAGTTCGATTTGAACCTTCCGACCTCGCCCTTTTATCGCAAATAATTTTTCTCTATCCACTAAACCCGATAATTCCAGTTTCGATGGTGGCAGAAGTTTTGCACATAGCGGTCGCACGATTTTGCCTTCTAAACCTGCTTGCTTTTCGATGAGTTTTAGAGCATCTTTCCGCTGGGAGAATGGACGCTGCCCCAAAACCTCGCCAGTGGCGAGACCTTCGGCATTAACCTGCTCCGCTATTACCTGCGCCTGTTTTAGAAAAAATATCTTGCAGTCTATACAGGGATTCGCATTAGCACCGTAGCCATAACGAGGTTTTTTTATTATATCGAGATAATCCTCTCCTATTTTTTTCTCTAATATGTCGAATGGTTCCGCGTTCTTAATCAGTCTGTCCTTCGGTCGCCACAAGCCCGTTGAAAACGGGTGCAAAAATTTTACACCCAAAATTTTCAATCCGAGTTCGTTTAAAATTGCCCCCGCGAGTTTGCTATCCAGACCACCAGAGTATAGCAAAACTATGTCGTATTTGCCTAATATCATATCGGAAAAATAAGAATAGTTCTAAGAAATCCAATGTTTTTTAAAATAATTTAAAATAATTCTTGACTAATATCGAGTATAATTTTATAATGATTACAAGAAAGTAAAAATTATCGGAGAGTAATTGATATGGACGAAATAATAAAGCGACTAAAAGATAAAGGAATAACCCTAACGCCTCAACGAATAGCGATTATCGAATATATGATGAACAATAAAAATCATCCCACTGCGGATGAAATTTATAACGCGATAAAAAAGAAATATTGGACAATCTCTGTTGCGACTGTCTATTCCACTTTAGAGCTGCTCGAAGAACTTGGGGAAATTCAAAAAATTTATACCGATTCGAGTGCGAGATACGATTGGAATAAAAAGCCCCACCATCATTTCATCTGTCGGAAATGCGGAAAAATCTACGACATAGAGGATGAATTTACCGAAATCTGTCCGATTATAAGTGTCGCCAAAGAGCAAGGATATAAAATCGAGAGTATAAAAGCATATTTCTATGGTTTGTGTCCGAAATGTGCGAACGAAGAAAAGAAAAAAGGGGATGAAAAATGAACAAGAAGGCATTTTATAAACTTTCCTATGGAATGTTCATCGTTAGTTCTATCGATGGCGAAAAGCTCAATGGACAAATTGCGAACACGGTTTTTCAAATTACATCCGAGCCGCCGACTATCGCCATCAGTATCAACAAGCAGAATCTTACTCACGAGTTTATCGAAAAGAGCAAGGTCTTTTGCATATCGGTGCTTTCCGTCGATGCCGATATGAAACTCATCGGTAATTTCGGTTTTAAGTCGGGAAGAGAAGTGAACAAGTTCGATGGGATTAAATTCCAAATCGGCAAAACAGGTTCACCGATTGTGTTAGAAAAAACTGTGGGCTATCTCGAAGCGGAGGTTATCCACTGGCTCGATGTCGGCACACACACGGTTTTCATCGGAAAAGTTGTCGATGCAGATGTTCTATCCGATGACGAGCCGATGACATATGCGTTTTACCACAAAATCAAGGGCGGGAAGTCGCCCAAAACCGCTCCAACTTTTATAGCGGAGAAAAACGAAAACATCGAAAAGGAGATTAAGATGAAAAAGTATCGTTGCAAAATATGTGGATACATATACGACCCCGAAAAGGGCGACCCCGATGGCGGAATAGAGCCAGGCACTCCTTTCGAGGAAATCCCGGACGATTGGGTCTGTCCCATATGCGGAGCATCGAAAACAAATTTTGAGGAGGTCTGATTATGGCTGAAAATAAAGAACTTAAAATGTTCTGCTATCAGTGTTCGCAAACTGTCGGCGGGACAGGATGCACAATCAAAGGAGTGTGCGGTAAAGACCCCACTGTCGCCCGTCTTCAAGATAATGTTCTTCTCGCCACAAAAGGTATGTCGGCATATCTTTATCACGCGAGGGAACTCGGATATAGCGACCCCGAGATAGATGCGTTTCTCGAAAGAGTTTTTTACGCTACTTTTACAAATGTAAATTTCGATGCGGAATCGCTGGTGCAAATGGCTGTGGAAGCCGGCGAAATGAATATCCGCACTATGAAATTACTAAAAAAAGCCCACATAGAAACTTATGGCGAACCTCAACCCACGCAGGTGCCTACTGGGACTGTGAAAGGCAGAGGTATCATCGTTACGGGTCACGGATTGAAAGCACTCGGCGAATTGCTTAAACAGACCGAGGGAACAGGGATAAATATCTATACCCATTCCGAACTTTTGCCCGCCCATGGTTATCCCAGTTTGAAAAAATATAAGCATCTTGTAGGCAATCTGGGAAAGGCGTGGTGGGACCAGAAAAAATTGTTCTCACAATATCCTGTGGCTATATTGGGAACATCCAACTGCGTGCTTATACCCAAGGACGATTATCGGGATAGGATGTTCACAACGGGTCCCGCTCGTCTGCCGAATGTCACCCATATCGACGGATACGACTATACTTCTGTTATAGAGAAGACGGAATCGTTGCCTGAACTTCCTGATGAAGATGGCGATGTTGTTCTAACCACAGGTTTTTCTAAATCGGTTGTTCTGTCGCTTGCGGATAAAATAAAATCTTTGGTGGAAGTCGGGAAAATTCGCCATTTCTTCCTCGTTGGCGGATGCGATGCTCCGCTGAAAAAAAGCGCCTCGTATTATCGCCAGTTTGTGGAAAAGTTGCCAAAAGACACGATTGTTCTAACACTCGCCTGCGGGAAATTCAGGTTCAACGACCTCGACCTCGGCGATATCGATGGAATTCCAAGACTGATTGACCTCGGACAATGCAACGATTCTATCGTAGCGGTGGAAATTGCGCAGGCACTCGCCGACCTATTCGGTGTCAGTGTGAACGAACTACCGCTGACTCTGGTCCTCAGTTGGATGGAACAAAAAGCAATCGCAATTTTGTGGAGTTTGCTCGCCATTGGAATTAAAGGAATATACATCGGTCCTATACTCCCCGCCTGGGTGAATGATGACATACTGAAAGTCCTACAAGATAAGTGGGATTTACATTTAATAGGTGAACCTGAGGACGATATCAAGAAAATTTTGAAAGGAGCATAATTATGTCTTCGAGAAAAATCAAATCCGGTATCTATTCTGTCGGTGCGATAGATTGGGATAGAAGAATGTTCGATGAACTGATACCACTGCCAAATGGAACGAGTTATAATTCATACCTGATAATCGGTTCAGAAAAAATTGCACTAATCGACACTGTCGACCCGGCAAAAGAGGAAATACTCGTTCAGAACTTGCGGGATGCCAAATTCGAGAGATTGGACTATATCATCGCGAACCACGCCGAGCAAGACCATTCGGGGGCTATACCGAAAATTCTCGAACTATTTCCCGATGCGAAAGTTGTCACCAACGAAAAGTGCAAGGGATTCTTGAAAGATTTCCTGCTAATCCCTGACGAAAAATTTATCGTTATAAAGGATGGCGACACGATATCCCTCGGTGATAAGACACTTCGATTCGTTTTTACGCCTTGGGTTCATTGGCCCGAGACGATGACAACATACCTTGTGGAGGATAAAATCCTGTTCACTTGTGACTTTTTCGGTTCGCATCTTGCCACATCGTCGCTGTTCGCCGAGGAAAACGGGAGTTTGCTCGATGGTGCAAAAAGATACTACGCTGAAATTATGATGCCATTCAGAACCGCAGTGCGAAAAGATATCGAAAAAATTTCGCAGTTGGATATCGATATGATTGCACCGAGCCACGGACCGATTTACAAAAACCCCGCTTTCATCATCGATGCATACAGAGATTGGACATCCGACGATGTCAAGAACGAGGTCGTGATTCCTTATGTTTCGATGCACGGCAGCACGGAGAAAATGGTGTCTTATTTTACAGATGCACTCATTAGGAGAGGGATTACGGTAAAGCCTTTTAATTTGCCGAAGAGCGATACAGGCGAACTCGCTATGGCGTTAGTCGATACGGCAACAGTGGTAATAGCGACACCTATGGTTCTTGCAGGAGCGCATCCTGCCGCGGTTTATGCCGCATTCCTGACCAATGCACTTAGACCGAAATTGAAATTTGTTTCGATGCTCGGTTCTTACGGATGGGGTGGAATGTTCGTCGAACAGATTAAATCGCTGCTGGGCAATCTGAAGGCAGAAATCATAGAACCTGTTATAATCAAGGGCTATCCTAAACAGGAGGATTTCGATAAACTCGAAAAATTAGCGGATGAAATACTCGAAAGGCACAATCGCATATTGCAAGAATAAAAACTAAAAAGGAGAATATTTTGTTGAACGAAAAAATGATAGAAGCCCTGAACAAGCAGATAAACGAGGAATTCTTTTCGGCGTATCTCTATCTGTCGATGTCGGCTTACTTCGATTCCATCGGATTAAAAGGTTTTGCGAACTGGATGATGGTTCAATACAAGGAAGAAGTAGACCACGGGATGAAATTCTATAACTATTTGCTTTCGCAGGGAGCAGATATTAAACTTCTGCCGATTGCGGAACCACCTCACAAGTGGAGTTCGCCGCTGAATGCCTATGAGGAAACATTGAAACACGAACAGCACATAACGAAGTGCATAAACGACCTCGTGGATATAGCGGAAGAGCTGAAAGACAGAGCGACCTTCAATTTCCTTCAATGGTATGTGGATGAACAAATCGAGGAGGAGGAAAACGACAGGGAAATTATAGACAAACTAAGACTTATCGGCGACAATAAGTCGGGTTTGTTTATGCTCGATAAAGACCTTGC
>CAYRNI010000137.1:0-5952 GCA_964425665.1 uncultured bacterium | reverse complement strand
TAACCAATCTCCTATGGCAATTTTCGATATATCCCACCGACGAGCATTTCACCAGAACTGTCGATTTCGACGAGTGCGATTTCACCTCGTTTGGCAGAACCTTCCGCCCGAACTTTGAGATAATTTCCCGTGTGTCCGCTCACAATGTTATTGCTTTGCTTCTCCACAATGAAATCCAATTTTTTCCCGACAAACTTTCTCGCAAAATTTATCCTGTTTTCTCTGTCGATTTTGTGTAGAATTTCGATTCGCTCCGCCAATAATTTCGACGGCAATCGTTTCAGTTTGGATGCAGGAGTTTTCGGTCGCGGTGAAAATCTGAAAATATGCGTATATGCAAAAATCCCCGATTGCAATAATTTAACGGTATCCTCGAAATCGTAATCTGTCTCGGTCGGATAGCCGACGATTATATCTGTTCCGAAACATATATCTGTGCGTTTTCTACGGAGAGCGGTCAATTTCTCGAGCAATTCATCGAGGTGGTATTTCGGTCGGTTCATATCTTTCAGTAATTTCTGACTTCCTGATTGAATCGGAATGTGCAAATGCGAGGCGATTCTGTGTTCGGTCGCGACGAGTTCGAGAAGTTCATCGCTCAAACCCGGCGGTTCGATAGATGACAATCGAATCCGATATATAGATGTCTGCGAAATGAGAGATTTCAGCAAATCGACGAGCGTTTTGCTATCTTCGTTCCAATCTCCGATATCGACACCTGTCAGCACGATTTCCTTAAATCCTCTATCGACAAAGATTTTTGTCTGCTCGATAATATCGTCGCTTTTGCGACATCTCGATTTACCACGCACGAGCGGAACTATACAATATGAGCATCGCCGATTACAACCATCCTGAATTTTGAGTTGTGCCCGAGTGCGAGAAATACCTGTGCCATCGATTGTTATGAAATCGTCCGCAGAACCGCCGATTGAAATTTCCGTGCGGAAATTCGCAGTGACGATTTCCGAAATATCGTATCGCATTAGCGGAGGAATTATTTGGACACCATCGATTTCGGGAAGTAGTTTTTGCATTATGGCACTCGCCGTGCAGCCTGTTAATAAAATCTTTGCATTCGGCTTTTCACGACGAGTTCTGTGTATGAACTGACGAACTTTCTGGTCGGCTCGCCCGGTGACCGTGCATCCATTGACGATGACAATATCCGCATCTCGAAAGTCAGCCGAACGATAGCCATTCGCTATGAGTTTTTCCGCTATTATATCTCCTTCGTGGTGGTTCAGCCGACAGCCGAAATTTTTTATATAGAAATACATCTCAAATTTTCCTGCTGCCAGGTTTTTCAATCGGAATATTTTTTGCACAGAGTGGACAGTTATCGGGTTCGTAAGTATTGAGTTCCAATTTAACGAGTGAAATATATGGTGTCTCGATATGGCGGATTTGCATATCGTCGGCAAAAGATTTCCCCGTTCTATCTATAATAGACAAAATCGCTGTGAGTTTGCCGCCGAGTCTTTCCAGCAAATCGACAACCTCGAATGTGGATTTCCCCGTTGTGATAACATCCTCGACCACCGCAAATTTTTCGCCTCGCACAATGGAGAAACCTCTCCGTAAAGTCGGTTTGCCATCGCCATCTTTTTCGACAAATATATGCCGAATGCTCGATTTACGATTTTTAGCAAGTGCCTCTGCGACCTCCTGTCCGATTACGATTCCACCTATGGCAGGCGAGGCAATCAAGTCGGGAATATCGATACCGAGATTGTTATATTTCTTTACTAATTCCGTCCCGATTTGCTCAGCCAATTCGGGATATTGCAAAATTTTCGCACACTGAACATACTTATCGCTGTGCAGCCCCGACGACAGTTTGAAATGACCTGTCAACAATGCACCTGTGCGTTCGAGCAATTCGTGAAGTTCTTTCGTATCCATCATAAATCCCTTCGGTATGGTAGAAAATTAACCTATTTTTTTATGATATAATTTATTTTGTCTTTCAATTCCATCGCTTTTTTTCGCGCTGCATCGGCGAAATCACTTTTATCGGAGGCATACAGAATCGACCTCGCCGATACGATAAGCGGTGGAAAAAAATCCGATGTGATACTCGGCTCTATGTAATCGGATATATCTCCGCCCTGAGCACCGATACCAGGAATCAAAAATGGCGAATTTGGAGCATTTTGCCTGATTCGTGTAAAAACATCAGGGTGAGTTGCCCCGACGACGAGACCGAATCGTCTGTTAAAAAATTTCGACCATTCGTCGGTAAGTCTCGCAATCTCTGTATATAATGGTCTATCATCTCGTCTGTCCCCGAGGGGAATACCCTCGACATCGGCGAAATTGGGATTACTCGTTGCACAAAGTAGAATAATTCCCAAATCGTTCTCGACGAAAGGTGCGATTGTATCTCTGCCGATATATGGATTTATAGTAACGGCATCCGCACCGATACGATGTGCGAAATCGGAATACATTTTTGCGGTATGTCCGACATCGTTGAACTTCGCATCGAGAATTATGGGAATATCGCCGTAAGATTTGACAATCGCTATCGATTTCCGCAGGATATTCAAACCATCGTCTCCGATTGCGAGAAAAAATGCGAGGTTCGGTTTATATGCACACACTAAATCGTGCGTCGATTTCACGATTTGGTCGATAAATTTCAATATTCCATCGCTATTTCTCTCGATTCCATCCGGCAATTTCTCGATTACGGGGTCCAGCCCTACGACGAGTGCAGAACCATTTTGCCTATAGAATTTTTCGACATTTTCCCAAAAATCCATTTTTAAAAACCTCGATTTTAATATTTATCTAATTATATTATAAAATAGTCGTGTAGAGTTGGCAAATTATCATTATGAAATAGCACGACAAAAATATTTCGATTGGAGAATATATGCAGCCGATTTAAGTATCGGGCATAATTATTTTCGCAGTTTTTTGTTCAAGAAATAATCAGTAAAAAATGAGTAGTTGCTTTTTCGGTCGTCAATTTCCCAGCACGCTATCTGGAACCCAACTGTAATATATTTTCTGAATATCGAATGTCAGATTTGCATTTTTCGATGTCCTCAGTGCATCGAAGAAGTATGTGTCCATACAGGCGTATATCGGGTCGAGTTGAATCGGATGATAGCCTGGGAATTTCGCATCGAGATAGTCCTCGAAAGTATCGTATTTTTGAATTCGCTTATCGTGAAATTTCTGCTCCATATAATCGGGGTCGAAACTCAACGCCTTTTGCAAAAGCGAGACTACATACTCGAATGTTTGGTTGCCGAACTGAACATCGTCCTTGGTGAAATCGAGGCATTTTGTAAAGCCGCAAGGGGTTTTTATATACTCGAAATCGCCGGGTTTCAGTTTCACCATAAATGTTGAATCACCGTATAGCGGGTCTCCGCCGATGAACACGAGTTCCACATCTCGCTCGGTGGCATCGACTAACGCCTTGAACGGATTGGGTTCGTTATCGCCAATCACCATAATGTCGGCATACAAACCAGGTTTAATTCTGCCGCAATAATTTTTCCAACCAACTGCATCGGCGGGGTTGCAGGTGACCATTCTCGCCATATCCTCGTATGATAAAATCCCACCGAATTTAGCCTTATTATACTCGTATGCGATTTTCAATTCGTCCAAAAGATTTTTCCCGCCGGATGGACTCCAATCCGTGCCGAGACAAATATTCACACCGTATTGATAATATGTGGGGATATCCGCCGTCTCGCCGTATAGAAGTAAGTTGCTCGTCGGCGACCAGATAACCGACATATTATGGTCAGCCATATATCTGATTTGTTCCTCATCGAGAGCCGTTCCGTGAATTATAATCGTCTCCTTTCGCCCGAGACCGTGTTCTACGAGAAAATCGAACTCATTTCTGGCGATATCGTCTGTGCCTTCGGCTATATGGAAAAATAGGGCATCGAGTTTGCCCTCGTTCATTTTATCGAGCCAGCGACGAATTTTATCATCCTTGACTTTTGTGACATCGCGAACATACGGCGACATCCGTTTAAAACCGAAATTCGGGCTGACATCCATATTGCGAACGAGAATATCGCAGAATTTCTTTGAGCCGTTTGGAGAACCTTGAACAGCAGTTGTTCCACTTATCAATTGTTTTACCTCGGCGTATTTGATTGCCTCAGCCTGAATGCCGAAATATTTTCTATCCTGAGTTATGTATTTAGCATATTTTACATCGACTCGCAAACTTCTATCGCTGGGCCACTGGTAGCGGTCGGTATATTTCTTAGGGACATTCCAGATACCGACAAGGTTGTAGTGTATATGGTCGTGAGCATTTATAAGACCCGGAAAAATTATTCCACCGGTGTTCAAAAACAGTGCATCCGTAGAATCTATATCCGGCGGAAATTTTTGTCCCTTAAATAGAACCGTATCTATTTTCTCGCCCACAATGACGACTCTACCGCTATCGATTATGCCGATTTTTCCGCTGTCGCCATCGTCCATCGTGACAATTCTGCCGATTAGGACGATTGCAGAATACTGGTCGTATCTTTTCCCAGTGGATTTGTCGGGATAGATTTTAAGCTCCGTCGAGGTGATTTTCTTCGCGGTAATTTCACCCGCACCTGTCCCCTGAACGATTTGCTGTGTCGGAGCACATCCGAGTGAAAAAATTAAAATCCCGATAAGAACGGCGAAATACTTCCATAATTTCATAATTATACCCTTCATCTAAAATTGATTTTTTACAAATAAATCATTGAAAACGCCCGAGAATTTTCAAATTAAAATAATTCCGACTTTAACGGAACGCGACGCATCCAAAACAATTTATAGGTGTGGCTCGAATACCTTTGCGATTTCGATAAGATTTTCCGGCACGGTGCGGATTCCTTTCGCCGCTTCCTCGAGACTGACAGGGACGATATCTGAACCTTTAAGAACAAGCATCACACCGTAATTGTCCTGTGCGATTTGGTCTGCGATTGCGATTCCGAGCCGCGATGCGAACCACCTGTCGAACGCCGATGGTGCACCGCCTCGCTGAAGATGTCCCAGAACTATGTGTCGCGCCTCCCAACCGGTGCGTTTCTGTAATTCCTTAGCCAGAACTTTACCGATTCCGCCCAGCATAACATGACCGAACTCGTCGACCTGAGCATCCTGAGTGATGAGGTCGGTGGCATCGGCAAATTTCATCTTCGCACCCTCCGAGACGGCGATTAGCGCATACTTTCTGCCCTGCGATTTCAGTTTGTTCAATTTCTCTGCGACATCGTTTATATCGAATGGTTCTTCGGGAAGCAGAACTATATCCGCTCCGCCGGCGACCCCGCCGACCAGCGTCATCCAGCCGGCGTGCCTGCCCATAACCTCCACAACTATAACCCTATGATGCGAACGGGCGGTAGTCCGCACTCTGTCGAATGCCTCCATAACCCGATTGACCGCAGTGTCGAAACCGAAACATTGGTCTGTTCCTGGAAGGTCGTTGTCGATTGTTTTCGGCGCTCCCACTGTGGGAATATCGAACTCCGAATAAAGTTTATATGCGACACCGAGTGTATCCTCACCGCCCAATGCAACGATGACATCGAGCTCCATTTTCTCGAAATTCTCGCGGCATTTTTCGCCGCCGCCATCGTGCTTGAATGGATTTGTCCGCGATGAACCCAAAAGACTTCCACCCTCGTATATCCAATCGCGAACATCATCGATTATGAGCGGGTGCGAGATACCTTCGAGCAAACCTTTCCAACCATCTTCGATTGCGAGAAAATCGAACCCATATTTTTCCACACCGCGATAGACCACTCCACGAATAACCTGATTTAAGCCAGGAGCATCTCCACCGCCTGTTAAGATACCGATTCTTTTGCTCATTATATACCTCCCATTCGATTCAATTTTTAAAAAATATAAATCGTTTTGTGAAAAAATACAAGATTATTATTTGAAATTGACGGGAAATAAGAAATGGTATAT
>CAYRNI010000136.1:2453-6032 GCA_964425665.1 uncultured bacterium | reverse complement strand
AAATCACGCTGAATGCACTATTTACAACTTTATCCACATCTTGTTTCAAAATCCACGCTGCGGCTTTCGCTCGAACCATAGTATCTTTCGAGGTTAAATCCTGAAAAGCCAGCGAAATATCTGTATCGGATTTTTCGACAAGTTCTACATCGGGTAGAACATCTTTATATTTCTCCTGAGATGTTTGAATTTTTTGTGTGGTATCTACATCTTGTTTTTTCTTTTCAGATTGAGCGATTTCGGTAACATCCGGCGATTGCTCCAACAAATTTATCAATTTCTCGATAACATTATTGTCCACAGCACCCGATTTCAGAGCATTTACAAGTTCCTCTTTATCTTTTTTGAATTCCTCGACCAATTTTTGAATTCTTTCCACCTGCTCATCATCCACTTTAACAGTATGAGCAGAAGTATCATCTTCACTTTTTTCTCCCGCCCCTAATGTTTGTGCTATAATCTCTTTATTATCGAGAACGATTTTGTGCTCGCCGACTGCGACGAATATTTTTCTATCGGGTAAAATATGCTCGAGTTTTTTCTCATCCACTATTTCATCCCATCTCGCCGATACCTCTTCGGGCTTTGCGGTAAATGTTTCGAGAAAATCGATTATCTCATCGGCGGTTATACCGCGGATGAATAAGAGTCCTTGAAGCCCGTAGGAACTTAAAGATGAATACAGTTCTTTCGTCAGTCGGGCATCGGATTTATTCGGCGGAGGAGGTTGTCCATTGAACAGCATCGTCTCGGCGGTGAGTGAAATCGAAAGTGCCTCGGTTTTCTCCTGAAGAAATCCATTCAATAATTGTTCGAACCTTTCTATCGATTTTTTCACATTCTCGTTCTCTCGCGGATATAATTTAAGATTTTGCATAGCGACCTTAAAAGCCCTCGCACACTCCACAGCATTGCCTAAATCATCCTCGTCGAGAGGTGATTCTTTCGCCATCGAGGAAGTTATGATTCTTTTCTGAAGAACTCTCCTTGTGCCTTCCGATATGAGAACAGATTCCATCTCGTTCTGAAAACTAGAGAATAATCTCGACGCTTTATCCAAATCGCCGGCATTCTGATAGTGATATGCGAGTCTTCCAACAACTCGCTCCAATGCTCCTTTGTTAAATTTCTGCTCTATTTCTGCCGCGAGGGAATGGTATTTTTTCCTATCTTCTTCTGATAGCAAAGAGTAAAACACAGACCTATCGAGCCTATGCGAAAAAACAAATTCGTCGGGATTGGGGGTTTCCTCTATCAATAACGCTCTTCTCGCATTACCGAGTATATCCATAACCTGATGTCTATTCAATCCCGACATCTCTGCCAATTGTCTCGTATTTATTCTCTCTCCGAGAACGGAGGCAAGTTTTAAAACATCTATCGTCTCAGAATCCATCTGCATAAGTCTCTCGGTTAGGAGATATTCTAAATGAATTGGAATATCATTAGGTGAAACACCACTTAGGTCCCATTTATCGCCAGCGGTTCGTATTTTCCCTTTTTTCAAAAGAAACGAAATAGTTTCTATGATGAAAAGCGGATTTCCACCGGAATTATGGAGCAATCTATCCTCCACATCGGAGCTGAATTTTTCGCCGTCGAAAATTCGCGCGGTGAACTGTCTAATATCTTCGAGACCGAGCGGCTTTAGTTCGAATTTTTTCAATTCGGCGGAGGCAGATAATTCTTTCATAGAGCCGAGGAGCGCCAATATCTTTTCATCTCCGGCGGCGAAATCTTGAGCGTTTATAGTAGCGACCAAATGTATCCTATTGCTTTTTTTATCACCGAAAAGAGCATCGAAAAATTGAAGCGATGGCTTATCTATCAAATCGGCATCGTCTAATAAAATCGCGCCCTCACCAGTTTCTCTAACAATCATCATAACATTCATAAGTGCCTCGAATATCGCGACATTATCGGGTTCTTGAACTTCCTCGGTCTGCAAAACTTCTTTAACATCCCATGCGAATATCCGTGGTTTTAAAATTATTTTGTATTTATCATCTAATTTCGAGAACACGATTTCAGAAAGTCCAGCGTGTTGTTCGAAAAGAACGCTCAACGCACTGAATGCCGCTCCGTAAGGTTCGGTTTGCCAAAATGGATAACCCTTGCATTTTATACAGTATAAAAGCCTTTTGTTCGCGACACTTTCGGCAAATTTCATCAAGCGTGATTTACCTGTGCCATCGGCACCTAATATTACTGGAAACACATTACTATCGCCTTCGGGAGAAAGATGACTCTCGAGAAATTTTATAACATCGTCCCTGCCAACTATGTAAGGATTGGCGAGAATCGAGTCGAGTTTTTCCGGCGTTAAGAGTTTGCCCGAATCGGGATATACGACAACTCTTCCTTTCCCCTGATGTTTGGCGATATACAGTGCCTCGTCGGCTTTTTCGAACAATGTATCGACATCTTTACCATCGTGGGGAAATAATGATACACCGATGCTGCAATTAAGTTTGAGTTGAGCATTGGCGAGAACGAGAGGTGTAGTCGAAAGTTTTTTAACGACTGTTTCGCCGAACTCTTTTGCTTTCTGCTTGTCTATTCCGATGGATACTGTCATAAATTCGTCGCCGGCGTATCGAATAGGTATCCCCGCTCGCTGAAATGTAGCGACCATAATTTTAGCGAAATGAACGAGAGCAGCATCACCAGATTGATGACCGTATGTATCGTTGATGCTTTTGAAATTATCCATATCGAACATAAAAAATGCGACCGTAAGATTTTTCTCCCAAGCCTGCTTGAGATATTTAGGGATTTGTTCTCGCAGGTAGCGTCGATTGTAAATATGTGTCAACTCATCGGTGTAGATGAGCTTGAGAAGCTCTTTATTTCTTGCTGGAGGTGTCATAATTCAAAATTTTTTTACAATAAGTTCGAAACTTGAACAAAAGATTGAAGTCCACTGTGATTTAAAATTCAATTTTTAAATATAGTAATAATATTAAAAAAATCAATTTTTTATTATAACAAATGTTAGGTTATTTCGGAAATTTCTTCACTTTTCGATTTTCCCTTAAAAATCAATGCCCCCACAAGTCCGCCGATTGCCATTGCTATCGGGAAGATTAAAATCCCGGTTGCGAAAAACAGCAAAAATGAAACGACAGGAGAATTTATCAGTTCGGTAAAAACATCCATCATCTCGGGTGGAATACCTTGCTGGTTCTGGGATAAAATATCCTCAATTTGAGCTATTTTATCGCTCGAACTGACGCTTAAATTCACTGTGTTCAAAATGGAGTATATAAATGCTGTTATCAATCCTGCCAAAAAACCTCCGCCTACCCCCTGTCCCACGGTGATTTCGCGATGCTTATACCAGATAAGATACGATGTCCAGAAACCTCCCAGTAGAAACCACAAACAGCAGAAATTCAAAGCGGAAAGCCCTGGTATCGAAGAGATTATACCCGTTAAAATACCGGATAGTATCACAGCGGTCGCGAAATTTTTTGAATCTTTCATAAGAAACCCCACATTCAATTTAAAAATCACATTCGATTAGAATTCATTAGGTCTCCTGACCTCGATTAACCGACCTCGAACATCATATCAAAA
>CAYRNI010000136.1:0-2353 GCA_964425665.1 uncultured bacterium | reverse complement strand
CAAAATATCGACATCGGGAGATGTCTCCTACAATTTATCGTTTCTATCTGAAAATCAATGCCTGCAACCAATTCGTCTCGACCTTTCTTCCGTTTGCGACCGCTGGACGATATTTCCAATGATAAATCGCCTCGATTGCGACACCATCGAAAATTTTAGGCGGTATCGCCCGGACAATCTTTGCACTTCTCGGCTCGACATTACCGAGCGTATCTATTTTGAATTCGATAAGAACGACGCCCTTGATTCCTTTATCTTTCGCTATTTTCGGATAGCCGAGCGCCGCTGTTTTCACCGCGACGGGACGACTGTCGAGCTCGCCGAGATTGAATTCGGCACCATTCACGATATATTTTGCAAAAAGCGAATCAGCCAGAGTATCCAGATTAACACTCGATAGAATTTTCTTGTATTCGTCGAGAGTCATCGAAGTATCGGATAGTGCGGACAGGTCGATTTTCGGTTTGCCGCGGACAGTATCCTCGATTTGGGATTTCGGTTTGGGAATCGTATCATTACTCTCCGATTTAGATGGTGGAATCGCATTATCCTTTCCAGATGGTTCTTTTTCTTGCTCGGGCACGGGAATATTAGGTCCGAGATAGATTATCTTGAACTGAACCCGACGGCTTCTCTGCAAATCTTCTTCGGTAACGCCTTGTTCTTCCTCGCCGTAGCCGACATATCTGATACGAGTAGAATCGATGCCTTTTTCGACAAGCCAATCGCTAACAGATTTCGCACGCATTCTCGAAAGATACATATTGAATTTGCTGTTGCCAACCGAATCCGCGAAACCCTGCACCTCGATTTTCATTTTCGGGTATTCCTGCATAAGATTGTAAATTCGCATCAGTTCGGGTTCCGATTCCGGACGAAGGTCAGATTTGCCGAAATCGAAAAACAGATTGACCAGCGAGACAATCGAACCGATTTCCACCTTACGCAACTCGAATGTATGCCGAAGTTCGTTATATCCCTCCTGCATTTTGACCTCGTAATTCTCCGAAGTAAACGAATATCCGGGAGCGGACACCGAAATTCCATAAGTTTGTCCCGCTGCAAGAACTGCGAAAAATTGTCCCGTCAGCGAATCCGTTTCGAGTTTTTGGATAACCTTTCCATCGGAGAGACGCTCGATAGTCACACTCGCCGCAAGCGGTTTTTTCGTCCGAGCATCGACAACTTTACCGATGAGCGTAGCGACGATTTGAGGTCTCTGCCACGCCTCGAGCGGATACGAATAGATATCGAAACCGCCGTATCCCGCGGGTCTATCCGATGCGAAATAGATGTAATCGCCAGCACCAGGAACAGAGAAAAAATAGTCGTTCCCCGATGTATTCACCGGCGGACCTATATTCTGTGGTTTAGACCATTTCCCTGTGGCAGTATCGCGCCTCGTGAAGAAAACATCCAGCCCACCCAGTCCGCCGTGTCCAGCAGAGGAAAAATACATAGTCCTGCCATCTATATGAAGAAACGGCGAGGTCTGGTCGCGAGCATTATTTATCGGATATCCGAAATTCTTAGGTTTGCACCAACCTTTCTTCGTTTTATAGGTATAGTAAATATCGATTCCTCCGAAGCCGCCGAACCTATCCGATGCAAAATATAGAGTATCTCCGCTTGGCGAAAGCGTCGGATGACCATCCCAGTCTCGTGAATTTACGATTTTGCCGAGATTTCTCGGCTCGCTCCACTTTTCGCCGTGTCTGTGGCAAACATAGATATCGCATCCGCCATAGGAATCGGGCCGCCCACAGATAGAAATGAACATATCCTCCCCATCGGGAGAGATGCACAAAGCCCCCTCGTTATATTTCGTATTCACCGGCGGTCCTATATTTCTCGGAGTCGTCCAATATCCCTTCTCGAAATGCGACACATAAATATCCTCGCCGCCATAACCACCACTCCTGGACGATGAAAAATAAATCGTCCTGCCATCTGTGGAGATGAACGGAGCGAAATCGCTTTCGATAGAATTCAATTCGGTAATATTTGTCGGCGATGCCATCTCGGTCGTGCCCGCGGTATCGATAGATTCTGTCGAATCGGAAATCGTAACAGTGGTATCCTTATTCCCGCTGGTATCCACAGAAAATTGCACATCTCGTTGAGCCAGCACCATTATAGGCATCAATATTGTCAGGATTAAAAATTTCATTTAATAAATATTGTTCATCAAAATTGATATGTCAAGAAATGAAACGACAATTAGGGCGTTTTTATGTATCTATCGGGTTGCCACCTCATCCTATATCCTTCTCCCGAGAGAGAAAGACTTTTTGCCTGCGCTCTGCTCGTTTGTCCAACTACCCCCTGAAACCTTCGCTGACGCTCGGTTTCT
>CAYRNI010000135.1:0-6049 GCA_964425665.1 uncultured bacterium | reverse complement strand
TTTCAACATCGAAGTTTTAATTTCCTATTGCGATTTAGTAAATTATAGTAATATTTGGAATTACTATGCGATATGTTATTTTCACAATCTTGATTTTTGCATCCACGATATTTTCTGTCGAGGGTTTCGAACCGCCGAGAAATCCTGTTCGTTTGGATGTGGAACTCGATGAGGATAAAAACGCTTTGCCATCAGATTTTGTAGAACTCTTCGAGGAACCATACAGATATTTTCTCGCATACAATCCCGAGAGTTTATCGACAATGGGCGATATTCGGATGGGCAAATTCGGTCTGGCGGGAAATATCGGTATCGATTTCAACGGAGGCGATTTTTCGGCATTCGGTCTATCAGATACAGTTTGGAATAAGAAGTATAGAGCATTGGCTCGTGGCGAATATTCGCAAAAAATCGCCGACCTCATCCCGATTTCATTCGATTTCTCATCGAATTACAGCAAACGGGAAGAACATTATGATTACGGAGTTTTCTTTCCAAAATACTACTCGGCGAAATTGAACGGTTCGGCGTATTATCCTTGGGCGAGCGGGCTTGCGGCTCTGCATATATACTCGGATGGTTTTCTCGCGCAGGATTTTCCCGTGGATAAACTTGGAATAGATAAATATCAGGAATTTTGCGTGAGTGCAATCGGACGAGGATATCAATTCATATCGAAAAGATTCGGCGTATATGCCGAGGGAGGTTATCATCTTGCCAGACGCGGGATAGATTTAATTCCCCAGCGTGCTCGAAATTTATCGGGCGGAGGATTTTTTAAATACGCACCGCTTGTTGCAAGATTCGGGCTATCCTATGGTTTCGTGAACGATTTGTATCTCAAAAAAATAAGACCTGCGGTTGCATTGAGATTTTTAGGCTATCCTTACCTCGTAGAGATAGATTATGGAACGGGAATTAGAACAAACCCCGTCGGCGAATATATTTTCGATGAGAATATCGGGAAATATGAACTATCACCTGCTCTCGTGGAGACAATCGGCGTGAAAATAGGATACAAATCTGAAAACATCGGAATTTCAGCGGGCGGAACTTATGGAGAAACATCGTCCTTACCATATACGAACCTGTGCGATAGTCCAACGGATATAAAGAATTCGGATGCCACCATATCGCGGGCATATGTCGAGTTCGATGCGAGTAAAAAACTATCGACGATACAGTTGAGTAATTTTTTTAACGCATTTCTCGATTATTCAAAATTGCCCGATAGCCATCCGATTCCATTAAAATTCAAATACATAGCGGTCGATACTTTGAGCGTAAAATTCTCGAAATATTTTGGGCTATGGTTTGCTGGCGAATATCATTCGGGGTATTTCTCGAATGACCTATGGAACAGTTGGCACGATGGCGATATAACTGCATATAGTTTCGGCAGCGAGTTTCGATGGAAATTTCTCATTATAAGAATCTGGTATGACGATATTTCCGCACCACTCGTTATCGAACCGCCATATTTTATCGAGCAAACAGGTGGGTATAAAATCTCGCTGGGGTTAGAGAAATCATTTTGAACAATGCTCTACTATCTTCTACAGAATTTGAATATTGGAAACGATGCATCAGTATTTATTTCTTGCAAAATGTCTTAATCTATCATTGTTTTTATAAATGCTTTTTATATACTCGACATTGTGGTTTTTTCTGATTTTGATATTATGGCTTCCCGCTATTATCTATGGGCTTCTGCGTGGCGAGAAATTGTCCGACAGACTCGGTATCTGGCGGAATACTCCGCACGATGCGGTATGGATTCACGCATCATCGATGGGTGAAACTGCTCAAGCATCTAAATTGGCACAGGAACTGGCTAAAATAAACTTTCCAATTATCTTAACCGCTTCAACACTCGCAGGATACAATAGATTGCGAAAGCATAATCTGTCGAACTGTTCAGTTCATCTTCAACCTGTCGATTTTCCACCGATTTTATATCGCCTATTCAAACGCATCTCACCGCGAATTTTAATCATCCTCGAATCCGATTTGTGGTTGGGTATGCTCGACGCAGCAAAAAGAAGCGATGCCAAAGTTATCGTTGCCAGTGGGAGACTTTCCGAACATTCTGTTAGATGGGCAAAGATTTTGCCGTTTTATTTCAAAGCACTGATGAGACGAATAGACAAAATTTTTGTTCGAAATGAAATCGATGCTAAAAATTTTGCACTCGCTGGTGCAGATGCTGGAAAAATCGAGATTTTAGGTGATTTGAAATTAGCCCATAGCGATACGAATGCGAACGAAGTGAAGTTGAAGAAACCCGAAAGATGGCCGATTATAATCTGGGGAAGTATTCGCTCACTTGAAGAAAAACTCGTCATAGATGTTATAGAGAAAATAATCGAGCGATGTCCGAGTTCGCTCAATATCATCGCGCCTCGTCATCCCGATAGATTCGATGAAGTAGCGAAAGTCCTGCGGGAAAAATCGCTGAGATTTACTCGGAGGTCGAAGACTAAACAAATCCCAGAGAACATTCCGATATATCTTCTCGATACGATGGGCGAGTTGGCATCTTTCTACTGCATAGCGGACATCGCTGTTATCGGTGGAACATTCGCAGATTATGGCGGACACAATCCGTTCGAGGCTACCTTATGCGGTGTGCCTGTTATTCACGGAAAATTCACGAGGAATAATGCCAGCATTTTCAAATTTTTGGATGATAGAGGAGTCGCTTTCCGTGTGGAAAGCGATGAAATTTTCGATAAAATACTTGAACTTTATAACGATAAAAAATATATTTCAAAAATTAAAAACATAGCATTGGATACATCTCGTCAGATGAAAGATATTTTGCCTCGCTATATATCGAGAATAGTTGAAGAAATCGAGGGTCGAAATGATTAAATTCGCAAATATGTATGCGGCTGTGCTTTGGCTCGGCGTTCCGCTTTTGATACTATTGTATGTTTTAGCCGATGCGATACGCAATCGGACACTGAATAAACTCGGCGATAGCAACTTGATTAAACGGGCGATTTTATTCCTCGACCCTGCGAAACGCAGATGGCGAAGACTGTTTTTGATTTTGGGTTATTCTTTCCTTGTTCTCGCAGCGATGAGACCGCAGGTGGGAACTAAACTCGAAAAGGTCAAACGCAAGGGAATCGATATCGTATTCGCATTAGATGTTTCCAAATCTATGTTCGCCGAGGATTTGAAACCCGATAGGCTTTCCAATGCTAAGAGCGAGATAAAGTCCTTCATCGAGCATCAAACGGATGATAGAGTCGCACTCACAGTATTTGCGGGCGATGCATATCTTATGTGTCCGCTAACAGTGGATTACGATGCTTTTTTGATGTTTTTAGCATCCGCAAATCCCTCGGTTATATCCGTTCCGGGGACCGACATCGCTAAAGCGATCGAGGTATCGCAGAAGGGATTTTTGGATGACCAACCTCGCTACAAGGCGATAATTTTAATAACCGACGGCGAACAAACAGCCCCCGGTGACCCTGTGGCTGCTGCTCGGGATGCCGCAAAAGCAGGAATAAAAATTTTCACAATCGGGATAGGAACACCTACGGGTGCACCAATTCCAGTCAGGGATAAAGCCGGCAATATTGTCGGTTATAAAAAAGATGCTTCGGGAACAATCGTGACATCGAAACTCGACGAATCGACTCTGGCAAAAATCGCCGATGTCAGCGGCGGAAAGTATTTTCCAGCCAGACCGGGAAAGGAGGAAATCCGCCATATTCTCGGCGAAATCGAAAAGATGGGCAAAAAGGAAATCGAAAGCATCGTCTTTTCGCAATACGATGAAAGATTTTACTATCCGCTCGGTGTATCGATTTTATTCCTGTGGCTCTATTGGGTTTTTTCAGATAGAAAGCGGGCTTAGCTCGTTTTATTTCATCGCTTCATTTTTATGCATATTTATGTTCACATTCCGTTTTGCGTGCAGAAATGCCGATATTGTGCATTTTACTCCATCGGATACGACGGCGAAGTCGCGGATAGGTTCGTAAATTCACTTCTCCGTGAAATCGAGACGATGGCAATGATTATGCCAGTTCGAGATAGTTCGGATGATAGCGAAAACACATTGTATATCGGCGGTGGAACACCATCGATACTCGACTCGTCGCAAATTGGCAGAATCGTTCGCGCAATTCGGCAAAATTTTGAAATCGATGAGTTCGATGAATTCACAATCGAGGTGAATCCCGAATCGGTGAATCGGCAGAAGATAGATAAATACATCGAGTTCGGTGCGAGCAGGATAAGTATCGGAGTGCAATCTCTCGACGACGAGCATCTTAAATTTCTCGGCAGAGTTCATAACTTAAAGCAGGCACTCGATGCGATAAAAATCGCTAATTCATCTGGTATCCGCGAAATTTCGGTAGATTTTATATATGGATTACCAAATTTCCATATAGATTCTTTTCTCGAAAAACTTTGGGAAATAATTTCGATAGGGGTAAATCACATTTCGCTCTATTCTTTGACGGTCGAGCAGAACACACCGCTGGAAAACGATGTGCGAAAAAATATCGTCGATATGCCGACAGATGATGAAGTCGGCGAACAGTATTATGCCATCGCCGAATATCTTCGTTCGCAGGGATTTTTCGCTTACGAGGTCTCGAATTTTGCGAGAGCGGGACATTTCTGCAAACACAATCTTGCATACTGGCACAGAAAAAAATATCTCGGTCTGGGACCTTCGGCTCACTCGTTCGATGGAAAATATCGATGGGCAAATGTTAGAGATGTAAAACGATATATCGAGGCATTTGAAACTATGAGCGTTCCAAACAGTTATAAGATGCTCGATAGGAATTTTGCAAAAATTCTTGCGGATTTAAAATTGCCGATAGATTTTATCGAGAAATTGACATCCATTCAGGAGATTTCAGAAATCGTGATGCTCGGTCTTCGGCTCGATGAGGGCTTTTGTATCGAAAGTCTCGGCGACTATGCCGAACAAATCGTCGAGTCGGCGAAATTTTTGTTAGAAAACAAAATTTTAGAAACCGATGGAGAAAGGATATGGCTAAATCGAAAACGAAGGTTTTTAGCGGACGGCGTAGCAGAAAAAATTCTTCGGGAAGTGAATTGAAACTGTCTAAAATTCTTCAGCCCGAACTAATCGAAATCGGCTTAATCGTCGAGGACAAATGGAAAGCTATAGAAAAGATGGCTAAAATACTCGCGAAATCGAAAAATATTTGCGATATCGATGAGTTGTATAAAAAATTTTTAGAACGAGAAAAGAATATGACAACGGGGCTCGGTCACGGTGTCGGTATTCCTCACGCTATGAGCGAAACTGTAAATAACTTAACAGTAGCCGCCGCTACTCTGTCAGAACCGCTCGACTTCGAATCGTTCGATTTTAAACCGATAAGCGTGATTTTCGCAATTGCCTCGCCAATCGACAGAGATAAACGATATATGATAATTCTATCACAGATTGCAAGGTTGTTCGATGAACCTGGATTTTCGGAAAAACTTGCAGCAGCAAATACTTCCGATGAATTCATCGAAATCATCGAGGATGCCGAATGCAAATTATAAGGTCGAAATCATCCCTTTGCAAAAGCCGTTGAAAATGCCAAATACCATTTGTTTTTTAATGTTGATTGAAAATAGCCTTACCGGAGAGAGCGAGTTTTTAGATTATAGGTTTTTAACACGGCGATGTAAATATGTTTCGTTATAAATTTTAATCTTTTTCGGTTTTAAAATTCGCGTTGAAAGATTTTAACATAAGCCATACCAACCATCCGCCGTAGACGAGACATATGAGCATAGAAACTATTGCCATCAATCTGATGAAGGATGCGAGTGCTGTGTCATAGTTGAGCATCCCCATTTTTCCGAGAATATAGTTCCAATCGTGAAGTGGTTCGCATCCGAAAGGGGAGACGAGCGGAAGACTCATAGAGCGCGAATCCGCGATGTATGTTGCTACATAGAAAAGATTTGTAGAAAGCCATCCGAATGAAATCGATATGGCGAAAAAATCACGCTGGCGATAGAATATAAAGATAGATATAATCGGCACGAG
>CAYRNI010000134.1:0-6055 GCA_964425665.1 uncultured bacterium | reverse complement strand
TTCATCTGGCTGCCGGATAAATCGGTTTCATCTGGAATATACTTTGTCCGTGCGAGAGCCGAAAATGGCAAATCGATTACGAAGAAAATATTATATATTAAATAATTTTGATAGATGGTTTTTAGCCGTGCGAACACCAAATAAATGGCACATTTTCTACAAAACTTCTACGACCTCGCCGTCTCTGACATATACTCTTCGCACACGCTCGGATATACCTGTCAGGATTTCGTAGTTTATCGTGTGGGTCCATCTCGCGTGGTCATCGGCAGAAATCGTTTCATTTCCTTGATTACCAATAATTACGACTTCATCTCCGAGCATAACTTTATCATCGACTTCGACTATCGTGGTATCCATACAAACTCTTCCGAGAATCTGCCTTCGTTTGCCTCGGATGAGAACCTCGCCCCGATTGGATAATGCTCTTCTCAGACCATCGCCGTATCCCGCTCGGATAACAGCGACTCGTTCCCTGTGCATTGCGATATGCGTCCTGCCGTAGCTTATCGAATCGCCAGGTTCGTGTCTGCGGATTTGAACAACATGAGTTTTCAGCGAGAGAACAGGCTCGACCCGAACGCTTTTCCGCACAGTCTCAGATGGATACAGTCCATAAGCCAAAATTCCCGGTCGAACAGCATTTCCGATAATCGGGTGTGCCAAAATTCCAGCAGAGTTGGATATATGCACAGTCGGGATTTCGATTCCGCCTCTGTTCAGCGAATCTAAGACATTGGCGAACTTCTCCAATTGTCTTCTCGTGAACTCGATATCGCTTTTATCCCTGCTGTCCGCCACCGGAAAATGCGAGAAAATCCCTTCGAGTTGCAAACCCGGGAGTTTGGTTATGGCGATAATTTCGCCGACAGCATCGAACCAGTGGAAACCAGTTCTTCCCATACCTGTGTCGATTTCTATATGGATTTTAATTCTTTTCCCCGCGCGGACAGATTCGGCAGAAAGTGCCTCGGCAAATTGCCTGCTGACAACATTCGGTGAAAGATTATGATATACTACCGATGGAATCTGTTCGATTGTCGGCGGTGTCAGTATCAAGATTTCGCCGTCGATACCGGCGTCGCGGATTTGCACGCCCTCGACGAGTGTTGCCACACCGAATCTGTGAACTCCATTCGACAGTGCCTCACGACAAATCGGCACGACCCCGTGTCCATAAGCATTGGCTTTGACCGCGAGAATTATCTGACGATTATCTGCCCGCTGCTTTATCGCCTGAATATTTCGCGAGAATGCGGATAAATCCACCTCGCAGAATGTTTCGAGATAATGTCCCCTCGGGTCGTGCATAGATTACACTCTTTCGGTTGATTTCTGCGGTTAAATATAAAACTCAACAGGAAAAAGTCAACGCGATTTATGTGGTCTGTTAGCGACTTTACATCAACCGAATATTCGAAAATAAGAAATTGCATTGAGTTGCCAATCTTAACCAACTCTTCTATCTCGTGGTGGATACCATCCTGCGTAAAGCGGTCATTTTTTCCTTTCTAACACCTTGACAAAATAATTTTAATTTATATAATTGAAAATATGAATGGGGATAAAAAAAGTTTGCATTTTGTTCTACCTTATAGTGAAAATTCGTATGCTATTGCGAAAGATTTTGCTAGCAATTTCATCGAGTATGCTAAAATTCCCGAAAATCTCGCAGAGCGATTTGTTAATGCTGTTTCTGAATGCACGAAAAATATTTCAGTATCCTCTAAAAAAGAGTTGATACTTGACCTAAGTGCATCCGAGTTTTCCGCGACCGCGGAATTGAGCGGGAACATTTTATTATCCGATTCCATCATATCGGGTCTCGCCGATGAGGTTTTAGCCGCATCTGTTCGTGAAGGCACAAAAATTAAAATAGCTGTATTTCAACCTGATAATAGAATTTTCAACAATGTAGATTCAGACTCTGCTGTTACATTTGCTTCAATCAAAGGCAATGAGATTTCTCGTGTTTGCGCTATGTATAGGAAATATTATGGCGATATAGTTCCGTGGTCTTTGTTGACGGTTCCTGGCAAGATGCAGCAACTGATTTCGCATAGCAAATTACTGGTTCTCGGAGCATATAACAAAGAGAAAAAACTGGTCGGTTCAATCGTTGCAAGAATTCAAAAAAGACCTTTTTACATCGAAATTTATCCATCGGCACCTTCAAATAATACCATCTGGGAAAGTAAAGCGGTAGAGTTCTTACTTGGGAAAATCAAATTCTTAAAGCCCGATTGGATTTTACGATACATAGACGATTATCCACCGTTCCTGTCGACTTCTGTGGGGACTATGATTCCAATCGGTTTGATGCTCCATCATTCATTTAGTCGCCCGATGCAAATTGTTGGAAAAGTTTTTAGAAGTTCTAAAATAAATGAATTCTATGTTCCGCCGCAATACTCGGATTCCTTTGCGACTACAATGGAAATGCTTGGAATTCCAACTAAGAATATGAACCCAAATATGAAAAATCCTTCGGATAAAAAACTCAAATACATTTTAAAATACGAGAACCGAAACAATACCGCTGTCGTAAGGATAAAATCATATGGAGTCAAAATTTCGCACTCTGTTATGATTATATCTAATATTTTTGGTGGAATTGCAAGGAAGAAGCGGGGGACATTGTATCTCGACCTTCCATTGAGCGAACCGATTACAGCACCATTAGGCGAAAAACTTATTTCGAGCGGTTTTGCGATTTTAGGTTATATTCCAGGCAATTTCCTGAGACTTCAGAAAATAATCGGAAAACAATTGAGTTTAGATGGTATTGAGCTTCCTGAAAACCTCGCTATGTTCGCAGAAACTTTGGGACTATAACTAATTTTGTGTAATCGATAAAACCGGTATGGTTGTTAGTTTTTTGGCAGTATTAATGCTATTGAATGTGTCGAACTATTTAGTTCTCCTTCTAATATGAGCGAAATCGGTGCTTCGAATACCCATCCCAGCATTTTCCGGAAACTTCTTTTGATAAATTAAGTTATAATCTTAAAAACATAAAAAAAATATTGCATAAAATAGAATAATGCTTTTATTTATATAAATTTTAATTTTGGAGGCGCTAATGAAGATGCGAAATTTGGCTCTGGTTATGGTGATTCTCGCTGTTTTTCTTTCCGGATGTGGGAAAAAGAAAGAAGAAAAAACAACGGAACAACCAAACACCACAGCAACAACACAAACCGATAATACTGGTCCGAAAATCGAGGCAGCTAAATTGGCTAAGGCTATTGATGTGCTTCCTCAATTTGGGAATGAATTGATAGCACTCAACAATGACCAAAATAAGCCTCAGAACCAGCAGGAAGCTCTCGAACAGATGACAACAGCGATGGATAAAATCGCTAAGAACAATGGTTTCACCGATGGGAAAGAACTCATTTCTTATGTGGATTTTATCGTTCAGATTTCGTCCATCCAAAATACCGTTGACAATCTCGACAGTATTCTGAGTCAGCTCCCGCCCGACAAACGAAATTCTCCCGATGTTCAGAACTCTGTGAAGAATCTGAAGGACAAATACGAGGATATTAGAAAACAATACGGCGATGAAATTCTTTCGATGGTTTCAAAAAATAAGGCAAAGATACAAAATTTCTTCGACCAACTCCAATCTATTAGAAATCAACAGGCTCAGGCACAACCTCAAGGTTCTAAGAAATTCCAGCAGATTAAAGGGAAGTCATCGCAAACCCCACCGCAAGATACCGATAGACCGAAAGTTCGGAAGAAAAAATAAAGCATTATTTATCCATTATGCGATTAGGGGAAACTGATTCCAATCGGGTTCCCCTTTTTAATTCATAGAAGAGTAGGATGAACAAACTCCGTAAAATAATAGAGCGAATCGACCGAAGAGGATACAAATCGTATCGTGAGCTGTATGGTAAATATTATTTTCATAATTTTACTCTTTCGGTGGATAAAGTTCAAGGTGATCCGTTCGCGAATCCATCGATTATCAGCATCATAGTCGATAACCACTCTTTCCCAAATGAATGGTTGAATAACGAGGACGATAAAGTCGCGCTCTGTGACTATCTATATCGACTTATCTGGCTGAAATGCCATAAAATATCTCGCAGTCGTGGCACAGGACACAGCGGAAAAATCGAACTACCTTCTCCCGGGCAAATCGTAGTTCGCAGAAGCGCAGTAGAAATCGAGGATAATTCGATAATCGCTCGGATTTTTGTCGGCTTGCCGGCAAAAGGCAGAACCATAGATGGACACGCCGCATACGAAATGTTCTTTATCGACATTCCACAGATTGTCAAAACCTGCCTTTTCGCTAAATCGGTGAACATCGAGCATTTGACAAATTTTATCGTCCAGCATCGAGACCAATGCGAACTGAGGAGAATGCTTCCCAAAAGAAATCTCATCGCATTTGTCGCTGATGGCTCGATTCTTCCGAGAGAATCGGGAATTTCCGATAAGCCGATGAAAGATGGTAAGCCATTTTTCTCTCCGAAATCTATGAAAGTAGATTTTAACTTGCCATCTGGGAAAACGATAGCGGGAATGGGTATTCCTGAAGGCACTACACTTATTGTCGGCGGAGGTTTTCACGGGAAAACAACCTTGCTCTCGGCAATCCAGAACGGAATCTACAACCACATCCCCGGGGACGGCAGGGAATTCGTGATTACATCGCCGTTTGCTGTTAAAATTCGTGCCGAGGATGGCAGAGCAATACGCAATGTTGATATATCTGCATTTATCGAAAATCTTCCATCGGGATACGATACAAAACATTTTTTCACCGATGATGCCTCCGGTTCGACATCTATGGCTGGAACGATTATCGAGAGCCTCGAATCGGGTGCGAAAATTCTCCTTTTCGACGAGGACACATCAGCCACAAATTTTATGATAAAAGACGATAGGATGGTGGAGTTAATAGAGAACGAACCGATTATCCCGCTTGTGGATAGAATTTCAGAACTCCGCGAGAAATTCGGTATCTCCGTCGTAATAGTTGTCGGTGGTGCAGGCGAATATCTCGATGTCGCCGATAATGTGATACTAATGGAAGAATTCGAGCCGAGGGATGTTCTATATAAGGTAAAATCGATACTGAAAAAATATCCATCCAGCAGAGTGAAAAAGCCGACTCCGATGCAAAAGCCAGCGCCGAGAATCCCACTTCCCGATGGGTTTTCGCCGAGCTATGGCCGCAAGAGAGAAAATATAAAGGTCCGAGGAAAATCTCTAATATTCGGTGGAGAAACAATCGAACTTTGGGCTATCGAGCAGATTCTTCTGCCCGCACAGATAAATGCTATCGGTAAGGCTATGTCATATATAAGTAAGAAAATTGCAAACTCCAATATGTCGGATATTCTCGATGAAATCGAATCGCTTATATCCGAAAATGGATTATCGGCACTCGCAGAAGATGATAATTTTGTCCCGCCAGATTGGGCGGAGTTCCGAAGATTCGAACTCGCAGCCGCGATAAATCGACTGCGTCACTGATACATTCTTCCTGTGTTCTTTATCGCAATACGATGTTTGATATACGGGTATCTGCTTTACGCTGATGGTATCCAGGCGTGAATAATTTAAGACTTCTGCAAAATAGATTTTTTAAGTTCTTTGAGACGCGCTTTTATTTTTCCCCTCTATCTTCTAACTCCTTTTTCCCAAGGAGAAAGGAGAACAAAATCTCTTCTCCCACCTGGAGAAGTTGGATTGCGACGAAGTCGCAAGACGGATGAGGGGAACGAACAACCCCTGTGAAATACTACCTAATATGGAAAAAAGGAAGATGAAAAATCGATTTTAGAAATTACACAAATTAGTTGCGAACTCTAAAACCCTTAATTATATAGGGCAATCTTATGCTTGACATTATAATAAAACGATACTAATTTTAATTGATTTTTAGCCCCCGTGGCTCAGGAGGATAGAGCGACGGTTTCCTAAACCGTAGGTCACAGGTTCGAATCCTGTCGGGGGCGAAACGAGCCTTTCTATAATGAATTGCAAATTTGTCTAAAAAATTGAATCTGGAACTAATTTGGTGCACTCC
>CAYRNI010000133.1:0-6101 GCA_964425665.1 uncultured bacterium | reverse complement strand
GGGAAACACCTGAAAGGTGCTAAACAATTTTAAATTCCATTTCGGGATGGCGAACAATCATCACGGGAGCGGGAGATTTTCGCATAACCTTTTCTGTAACGCTTCCCAAAAATGCGTGAGCTACGCCCGAGCGCCCGTGAGTTCCCATAACTACGAGGTCGACACCGTTTTCTTTCACATATCGAAGTATTTCTACAAATGGCGAGCCATTAGCGAGATGCGATTCGATTTCTAAATCCCCCGTGTCGATACCATCGAGGAATTGCTCGACAGCGGAGTCGAAATTGTTTCTCAGACGATTGAAATATTCTTCGGCTTTGCCGCCAGCTTCGAAAAAAATAGGTGATAGAAGCTCCTCGTCGAAGACATGGAAAATTACTATCTTCGCACCGTATTTTTTTGCGAGGTCAACAGCATAAGGTAATGCGACCTTAGAAAGTTCGGAAAAATCCGTCGGAACAAGGATTGTTTTGATTGTTATCATTTTATCTCCTTTTTTTAATTATAATCGCAAAAATATTCGATATTGCAAGTTATTTCTATTTTGTCGGATGAATTTTCGTTTCAATCGTATCGATATTGCTCGAATCTGCGTTCATATCTTTCAGGACAAATACTTCCTCGATTCTGCTCAAACTCGCACTCGGTTCTACGACAATTCTTTTAAACATCCCTTCTGGCGGTTCTGAAACCGAAATTACATAGCCGATGAGGATACCTTTCGGAAAAATTCCACCGTAGCCAGATGCTATTATTCTATCGCCGACAGCGATATCTTCGTCAGCGGGGACTTGTTCCATAAGCAACTTTCGAGCATCGGGGGAAACCAACATCCCGACGACTCGGCTTCGTTGGTCGAGCACCGAAATTTTCAACGCGGGGTCGAGTAAAATCTGAATTACCGATGTCGTAGCCCCAGCACTTTTAACTCTTCCGATTGCACCATCGGCTGTAAGAACGGGCATATTATCCTCAACACCATCCCGTTTGCCTTTATTTATAATCAATCCAGCAGGGAATTTCATACCTTTGATTCCCACTATTTCAGCGAGAATAAGTGAATATTCGCTATTCGATTTAAAATCGAGAAGTTTTCGTAGACGCTGGTTTTCGAGTTTCTCTTCGATAGAATTTTGAAGTTCCAACTTCGTTTGGGCGAGTTCGCGCTCCGTTCTGATAAGTCGGCTCAAGTTATCCCTCATAATTTTATACTGACTATCCACCCAGACAAAAGGTGAAAACAATCCCGCTCTGACGATAGATGAAATGTTATTTTTTATGTTCTGTGGAAGTCCATAGATACTAAGTGCGACGAAAAGAAAAATAATCCACATCCAGAAACCTTTTGCGCCTTCAGACTTTTGCTTCATTTCGCCTCACAATTTTATTCGCCATCGAGAAATTCGAGAATTTCCTGCGGGAACTCTGCTTCCATAAGTCTTTTTCTATTCTCTGGCTGCTGTAATAAAATCGATAGACTTGCGAGAACCTGCAAATGAAGATGAATCGCCGTAATTGGAACCAATATCGCAAAAAAAAGATGAACAGGTTGTCCATCGAAAGCATCGAAGTCCACACCTTTCTTCGAGCGAGCGAACGCAATAGTCAATCCCGAGCAACTCTCCGCTCTGCCGTGAGGAACAGCTACCCCCAATCCCATTCCAGTGCTCGCGAGCGATTCACGCTCCATAAGTGCTTCATAAGCCGACTCCGGATTATCAACATTGGGAGATTTCGCAAGCAATTCGGAAATCTCTCGCAAAACACCTTCTTTTGTATCGCTTTCCAGCTCGAGTTTAATCAAATCGAAACCCGAAAACTGTGACAGCCTAAGACTCTGAGCAGCCATTCTGCCAATTATAGCTTTATTTTCCAATTATATCTCCTTTAATCTTCGAGTGGTTTCGCTTCATCGGGCAACATAACAGGAATATCGTCCTTGACCGGATACGCCAACTTGCAAGCCCGACAAATAAGAACTTCCTCCGGTTCGGTTCTATACTCGAGTTTTCCCTTGCAACGAGGACAAACAAGAATCTCCAATAGTTCTTCCTTGACCATTAAAAACCTCCGAAATCTTTTCTATATAATAAATTTCTATGAAACATAATACTTCCTACAAAACAACTTCCGCACTTTCCGAATTCAAAATCGAACTTTATAACTACGCAAATAATCGATACACTTCCGAGTTTCCATTTTTCATATAAACACAATTTTTCCTTAAAGCAAGTTTTTTTTCATTTTTATCTCTATATCTTAATACAATTTTCAATAAAAACTCCCCGATATCTAAAAAGATACCGAGGAGACCAAGGAGGGGAAATTTAAGTGCTATTTATTTAATTAATCTAACTTTTGTGTCTGAAACCTGGCAATTGTGCTGAACTCGAAGCAAATAAGTTCCTGATATTTCGTTTTCAGCGTTCCAGATAAAAGTTTGATTATCGCTGGTGGTAGTGCCATCATATATCGTGCCGATTTTCCTTCCGAACATATCGTAGACCGATATTCGTATATTTTCGCCGCTCGGAATAGATGTTTTTATTTCTAATTTGGAATTGAATGGATTAGGATATGTCAACACTGATATTTCGTTGGAAAATGGTTTGTGGTTTTCCACAGATGACAATATACCGAAACCGACATATTCCACCGCTCCGATATCCCAGTTCGCCAGTTGAGGTCGTTCGTTGCCATAGACATCGTATGCTAACATATCGATTGTAGTATCCCACGACTCGATGTATATACTTCCCACACCCGCATCGATACAGGTGGAAAATGGTGCGAGTTCATATCTCGTATCGGCGATTTCGGAAAATCCGGGGTCCGTATCGATAGTTCCATCGCCATATGTGAAACTCGACCTGTTATCCGATGAAATATTTTCCCAGAAAACATCCGAATATGCGAAAAATACCGAACACTCCATCGTGAACATTTCGCCACCTGTTTCGGCAGTATTGCCATAGATAATAGAATTTACAATTGCTGCGGATGAATTATCGAGATAAATTCCACCACCGTTGTCTGCTGCTCGATTATCGGAAATCGTATTGTTTGTCAAAATCATATGTTCGCAATCCAACGCGTAAATTCCACCACCATCAGTGGACGATGAATTGCTCGCTACTATGTTGCCCGATATTTCCGCGTTGTCGGTTCGGTTGCATACTATCGCTCCGCCTCTACCCGATGGAAATTCATCATATGAAGTGTTTCTCGAAATTATGTTCCTTAAAATCTTTACGGCAGAATTATCGACATAAATCGCTCCACCCGTCTTAGAATGATTATCGGAAAGATTATTTTGCGATACTTCCGCTCGCGAACTTTTTATCAGAATCGCTCCGCCTCTACTTTGTGAATAATTCCCAGTAATCGAATTCTCAAACAAAGAAATATTTACATTATCGGCAAAAACTGCTCCTCCATCACCGAGAGATGAATTACCAACAATACGATTATCGGAAATAACTACTTCGCCATCGCCATCATCCGCAATATATATACCTGCACCATCCCCCTCCTGTGTGAGATTTTGCTCGATACGATTGCCCGTTATTTGCAAATTGGAATTGGATGAATATATCCCGCCACCATCTCCTGCTGCTGCATTATTTCCCAAGTGATTTCGTTCGATGTTGCAGGTTGAATTTATCACATAAATACCGGCACCATAATTGGCAAAATTATTTTCGATATTATTGTTTTCTATTTCAGTAGATGAATCGGCATTTTCGATATACAAGCCACCGCCATCCGATGTAGGTGCTTCATTATTCTCGATGGTGTTGCCAGAAATATTGGGCGAGGAATTAAAACTCGCTATACCAGCACCTTTTCCGACACCGAATGCTACCGAGTTGCTCGCGATTGTGTTGTTAAAAATTGTGGCATTGGAATTATCCCTGAGTGAAATTCCACCTCCGCCGAACCGAGCATAATTATTCTCGATTACACAATAGTAGATATTCGGATTGGAATGAATACAGGAGATTGCTCCGCCATATTGCCCTGTGGAACAATCCGAAATAGTGGTATGCATTATATTCACATCCGAATTATCGAGAATAATAGCTCCGCCATCGTTCAACTCCGAGCCATTTGCTTGGGGTCTCACACCTGAAATAGTGCAATAACTCAGAGAAGAATATCCCGATGAATGGTAGAATTTTATCCCCATCCATCCGCTATCTGTATCCGATGGGAGAAAATAGATAGAATCTGCGGCATTTCCAATGGCTCGCAAAAATGCCGATGAATCCACTATCATACCTGCATCTCTACCGAAAAGCACAGTGACACCTGGTTGAATTATCAATGTATCACCTGCGGGAATTCGCACCATATCATCCACAATATATGGCGAATTTTCTACATTCCACACACCACGAACATCCCCACTCATGAATGTCTGCGCATAGACGAAACCCACACTTAATACTATAAGTAATAATGTTGCGGCTCTCATTTTGCACCTCCTTATTTTAGTTATTTTTTTATCCAAGAACTTTCTTATAATCTCAGATTTTCCAAAAGAGCTCATATTTTTGAACCAACCCTTCATCAAGACCTTTTTGTTTTTTTCTCTGTCCTTCATTTTCTTCTCCCCTTCCAAATAATACAATACGAATAAAATCGGCTTTGTCAATATAACTCATTGATTTTCTTATAGTTATAAATATTTTTGTCTTTATAATTTTTTAAACTTTAATGCTTTCCGTGGAAAAAGAAAGTTTATGCAAGTGCAAATTCGCGATAAAAATCAGTGGCAAAAACGATGAATAAAGTTTTCATATTTGATTATATGTTAAGAAAATACGAGGAATACAATTTTCCCTCGGTGAAAAAAATAACCTTGCATAAAATAAAAATGTCAATACATTCAATTCAAAAAAAGGAGAGAAATTTATGAAATCGAAAGTGGCAATCGTTCATACGAAACCCTCGACAGTTCTCGACGACATAGCGCGTTGCTGTGAGCTCGCCGGTATATCCGAACATCTCGACAAATCCGCTACGACAATACTTAAGGATAATATATCGTGGCATCTTCCTATGCCGGGTGCAAATACGACACCTTGGGGACTCGAGGGAATCTATCTCGCATTGAAAAAATTCGGTTTCGGAGATATCGTTGTGGTCGAGAATAGAACTGTGGTAACAATCGCAGAGAAAGGTGATAAACTTTGCAAATTCAGACCTGTATTTGAAAAATACAACATTCCTGTTCTATTCAATTTTAAGGAAAGCGATATGAAATGGATTGATTTCAAACCCGAAAGACCTATGTTGGTTCTCGATAAGATTTTCAAAAAAGGCATTCGCATTCCGGATTATTTCATCGGGAAAAATATAGTTCACCTTCCGACGATGAAAAGCCACAGTTACACCACGACGACAGGCTCGATGAAAAACGCTTTCGGCGGATTGCTGAACTATAAGCGTCATTACACACACACCCACATTCACGATACGCTTGTCGACCTATTGGCTATACAAAAACAAATCCACACGGGGATTTTCACTCTTATGGATGGCACGACATCCGGTTCTGGACCGGGACCTCGCACTATGACACCGCATCAGACCGATATGTATCTCGCCTCTGCGGACCCGGTGGCAATCGATGCTGTTTCTGCTAAGATAATGGGTTTCGACCCGATGAATATCCGATATATTCGCCGAGCGACCGAACAGGGGCTCGGTCAGGGCGACCCGAAGGAAATCGAAATCGTCGGCGATACCGAACTTGCGGAGCAAAATCTCGGTTTCGATGTAGGCGTGAATTTCGCCACCGGTGTCGGGAAATTTATATGGCTGGGACCATTGAAATTTATGCAAAAACTATTTTTTCATACACCGCTGGTGCTGATTTTCATCTGGGCATCGGAAACATATCACGACAAACTTTGGTGGCCTCTCAAAGGCGAGAAAATATATCAAAAATGGCTTAAAGAATCGCCTTGGGGAAGACTTTTCGATAGTTATTAATTTCGGTTTTTATAAAAAGTCGATAGAAATTTGCACATTTCAAATCTATTTCAGCACCACTAATTTTTTTACGATTTTTTTGTTATTCAAATTTGCGACGA
>CAYRNI010000132.1:0-6116 GCA_964425665.1 uncultured bacterium | reverse complement strand
GCGGAGGTGAAAATGCTTCTTATAGATAGAATCGGCGAATTACTGACGATGGATTCCAACGGCGGCAAACCCATTCGTGGCGAGATGATGGCTCTGCCTGGCGTTATGGAAAATGCCGCTATCGTCGTCGAGGGTGAGAAAATACTCGACTACGGCAAGCGAGATGATATTCTCAAAATGTATGAGGATAAAATCACCGATTCGGTAGATGCGGAGAATTGTCTCGTTTCGCCGGGTCTTGTGGACCCGCATACTCACGCTGTTTTCCTCGGAACGCGAGAGAACGAGTTCGAGATGAGAATAAAGGGCAGAACCTATATGGAAATCGCGAAGGCGGGCGGTGGAATTCTCGACACTATGAAAGGAATTCGCGAAACTTCCGAGGATATTCTACTGAAAAATTCGCTACTTAAATTCGAGCGGATGCTTTCCAATGGCGTTACGACTGTCGAGGTCAAAAGCGGATATGGACTATCCACCGATTCCGAACTGAAAATGCTGAATGTGATAAAAAGGTTGCGTGAGTTCGTTCCGCAGGACATCGTTCCGACATTTTTAGGAGCGCACGAGATTCCGCCGGAATATCGCCCCGATAGGAAAAAAGATTACATCGATTTGATAGTGAACGAAATGATACCTCGTGTCGCCGATGAGAAATTGGCTAAATTCTGCGATGTTTTCTGCGAGAAGGATGTTTTCGATATCGAAGATACAGGGAAAATCCTGACCGCTGCGAAAAATCACGGGTTGGGTCTGAAAATGCACGCAGATGAAATCGAACCTATGGGCGGGACAGAACTCGGCGTTTCGCTGGGTGCGAGAAGTGTTGACCATCTCGGTGCAATATCCGATTTCGGGATAGCCCTTGTCGCACAATCGGAGACAGCGGCGGTGCTTCTGCCGGGAACGACATTCTTTCTCGGTCTCGAAAAATATGCTCCTGCGAGGCAACTCATCGGCTCGGGTGGTATCGTTGCGTTGGCAACAGATTTCAACCCCGGTTCATCGCCGACGACGAACCTTCCGCTGATTATGTCCATCGCCTGCACGCAGATGAAAATGACCCCCGCCGAGGTCTGGACAGCATCCACAATAAATGCAGCTTATGCAGTCGGTCTCGAGATTATGCTCGGAAGCATAACCAAAGGCAAATATGCCGACATCGTCGTATGGAATGCCGATAATCACAGGCAGGTTCCATATTTCTACGGCGAAAAACTCGTCAATATGGTAATAAAACGAGGGAAGGTTCTCTGGCACAAATGATTACGAAAAGATATTTATATATTTCGATATTTTTTGCTATGTTCGTATTTTCAGGATGCTGGTATTCCTTCACGGATAAGCCGTATCCACAGATAAAATCCGTTGGAGTAATACCTTTCGAGAACCAGACACCAGAATACGATGTGGCATCGATTGCGACAGATTATTTGACTCGAAAAATCTCATCGGGCAGTGCATATAAACTATCCTCACCCGATGCTGCCGACGGCGTAATTTCAGGGAAAATAATTTCATACACTCGAAAAGTAAATACTTACGACGAATCGGAAAATCCGATAGATTATATAATAAAAGTCAAGGCTTCACTGACTTTCGTCCAGCGGGTGGACAATAAAAAATTATGGGAGACCACATTCGAGGGCTATGCGACTTTTCCTGTGGATGGCGATGAACTCGGTGCAAAAAACGATGCGATAAAATTGCTGGTAGAAAACATATACAATAAACTTAAAGGTGGGTAAAATTGAAATATCTATATGGTCCCGTGCCATCGAGAAGATTGGGGCGTTCGCTCGGTATCGACCCGTTCGATAGAAAAACCTGCACGCATAATTGCGTCTATTGTCAACTCGGCAATGGAGTTTCCGTTAGTGCGAACGAACTGGTCGAGGGTGTGCCAGTCGATGATGTTAAAGATGAAATTCGTCAATTTTTCGATTCCGGCGGAGAGTGTGATTTTATCACTTTCTCGGGAAGTGGTGAGCCGACATTGTGGAAATATACCGGCGAAATCGTAGATTTCGTGCGAACTAATTTCCCATCGAAAAAAATCGCTGTAATCACAAATGGAACGATGCTTTATCGCGATGATGTCCGGGAGCAAATTCTCGGTGTCGATGTCATCGTGCCGACTGTTTCAGCCGCCGACGAGGATACATATATTCGTCTCCACAGACCGCATCGCGATGCGAGTTTCGATTTGCAAATCCGCGGTGTCGAGGAATTCGCAAAAATTTTCGAGGGTGAGATATGGGCTGAGGTTATGCTCGTCGCCGATGTCAACGACTCGGAAGAACACATTTTGAAATTACGCGATATGTTGCGAAAAATATCGCCGACATATATCGATATCAACACCCCTGTTCGTCCGCCGAGCGAACGATGGGTTCATCCACCAGATGAGGAAGATGTCCGTAGAATCTGCGTTATGCTCGGTGAAAATTGCAGAATAGTCGGTAAATTTCACGCTGTTTCAGAAGAAGTATTCGAAATTGCCAATCTCGGAACGAGAATTCTCGACATACTTCGCCGAAGACCCGAGACGGCAGAGTCCATCGCAGAATCGCTTTCGGTATCGTTGGAACAGGTGAAGCAAGCGTGTTCGGCACTCGTGGCTAAAAAACTCGCCGTCAAACTTCCTGATGGTTTCTATGAAGCAAGAATTATGGACAGCAAATAATAAACTGGGGAAAAACAATCAGGAATGTTTTTCCTCGTTATTCTCTTTTTCGTCATCTTTTTTGATGAGTTCCTGCAATATCAACAGACAGATACCGACAGTTATCGCAGAATCGGCGATATTGAATGTGGGCCAGCGGGTAGTGCCGATTCCGAAATCCAAAAAATCTATTACCCTTCCGATTGTGAACCTATCCCAAAGATTGCCTATCGCTCCGCCGAACATAAGTGCGATTCCTGTCAAACCCATTGTCGAGTGCTTTTTCCCGAAAAGCCAAAGAGCCAAAATTATCGAGGCGAGTATCGCAGATAATATGTAGAAATAATTTCCACCGAGTCTCGTGCCGAATGCACCGCCAGGATTCGCGACATAAACAATTTTGAAAAAATTTCCCAATACCGAAATGGATTGATGATAGAACATAGAATTGATTACTATATTTTTCGTCAATCTATCGAGAATTATGACCCCGACCGATATCGAAATCAATTTTAGCCAGACGATTTTTTTGACCATATTCATAAGTGGAATTCCTTTTCATCGCTTTAAGTGAAACAAAATTAAACACTGCAAATTTTTTTGCAAATATTTTTCTTGTCTAAAAAAGATTATTATATATTTTTGATAAGTTTAAATGAAATCAATCAAGGAGGGAAATATGTCGAAGCAATATGTCTACTTCTTCTCTAAGGAAAATGCGGACGGTTCTGCACAGATGAAAGATATTCTCGGAGGCAAAGGTGCAAATCTCGCCGAGATGAGTAGAATAGGTCTTCCCGTTCCACCGGGTTTCACTATATCTGCTGAAATGTGCGATTATTATTCACGCCATAACAGCCAATATCCCCCTGAGCTTGAGGGACAAGTCAAAGAGGCACTCGAACGCCTCGAAAAAATTCGCGAGCGGAAACTCGGAGATGCTCGAAAGCCATTGCTCGTTTCCGTCCGTTCTGGAGCGGCGATTTCTATGCCGGGGATGATGGATACTGTGTTAAATCTCGGACTCAACGATGAAACCGTGCTCGGTCTCGCAGAAGAAACGAATAATCCGAGATTCGCATGGGATGCTTATCGCAGGTTCATCCAGATGTTCGGAGATGTTGTTCTCGAAATTCCTCACGAAAAATTCGAGCATACACTCGAGGAAATCAAGCGAGAAATCGCTAAAAATAAGGGTATCGAGAATGCGGAAAATCTCAAACAGGAGCAGCTGAATAAAGTCGTGCCAGATACCGCACTCGATGTAGAGCATCTGCAGGAACTCGTGAAGAAGTATAAGAAAATTTATGAGGATTTTGGCAAAAAATTCCCTCAGGATGCATACGAGCAACTCTGGATGGCGATAAATGCCGTTTTCGGCTCGTGGAACAACGAGCGGGCAATAAAATATCGTGAGATAAACGAAATCAAAGGGCTTCTCGGGACGGCGGTCAATGTTCAATCTATGGTGTTCGGGAATATGGGCGACGATTCAGGAACAGGCGTCGGTTTCACCAGAAATCCATCGACAGGTGAGAACAAATTATACGGCGAATATCTTCTCAATGCTCAGGGCGAAGATGTAGTAGCGGGAATCCGCACACCGAAACCTGTGGACAAATTGAAAGATGAGATGCCCAAAATCCACGAAGAATTACTTAAAGTGAAACAAATCCTCGAAAGTCATTACAAGGATGTTCAGGATTTCGAGTTCACAATCGAGCGTGGTAAATTGTGGATGCTTCAAACGAGAACCGGCAAACGAACTGCACAAGCTGCGGTGAAAATCGCTGTCGATATGGTCAAAGAGGGGTTAATCGATAAGAAAACCGCAGTTCTACGCGTTCAGCCGAAGCAACTCGAACAACTTCTCCATCCGACATTCGACCCCGAGGAAGAATCGAAAGCGAACCCTATAGCCACAGGCTTGCCTGCATCCCCTGGTGCAGGAACAGGTAAAGTCGTATTCGATGCCGACACCGCCGAGGAATGGGCGAAAAATAACGAGAAAGTAATTCTCGTCAGAATCGAGACATCGCCCGAGGACATCGGCGGGATGGCAGTATCGCGAGGTATTTTGACCGCTCGTGGCGGGATGACATCACACGCCGCTGTCGTCGCGAGAGGAATGGGAATCCCTTGCGTCGCCGGTGCTGGCGAAATCGTTGTGGACTATGCTAAAAAGCAGTTCAAAGTCGGCGGAACAATCGTCAAAGAAGGCGATTGGATATCAATAAACGGTGCGAAGGGAACGGTCTATGTCGGTAAATTGCCCACGATGGAGCCACAACTCGCTGGCGATTTCGGAACTATTATGGAATGGGCTGATGGCTTCAGGAAAATCGGTGTCCAGACTAATGCCGATACACCAAAAGATACTGCCGTAGCGGTTCGATACGGAGCGGAGGGCATCGGATTGTGCAGGACCGAGCATATGTTTTTCGAGGGGCAACGAATCGTTTCTTTCCGCAGGATGATTCTCGTGGCGGAGGAAGTCAAGAATCTTCGGGAGCAACTCGCAAGCGAGAACGACCCAGACAGGCGAGCCGAAATAGAAATGAAATTGAAAGAGCCACTCGAACAGTATAACCGCGCACTTTCGGAGCTCCTTCCACTTCAGCGAGATGATTTCATCGGGATATTCAGGGAGCTCAAAGGTCGCCCGGCGACGATTCGACTTTTAGACCCGCCACTTCACGAATTTCTCCCGCAGGATGAAAAGGGTCAACAGGAAATGGCTGATGCGATGGATGTTCCAGTCGAGAAAATCAAACGCACCGTGGAGTCTCTTCACGAGTTCAATCCTATGCTGGGGCATCGCGGATGTCGTCTCGGCTTGACTTACCCCGAGGTCTCCGATATGCAGGTTAGAGCCATAATCGAGGCGGCGATACAGGTGAAAAACGAAGGGATGGAGGTTCATCCCGAGATAATGATTCCGTTAGTTGGACATTGGAAAGAACTCGCTATCGCTCGCGAGCGTGCAGAGAAAGTAATCTCAAAGGTTTTCGAGGAGACGGGCGAGAAAATCGATTATAAAATCGGCACGATGATAGAAATTCCGCGTGCTGCGGTCACCGCCGATGAAATCGCAAAATATGCCGATTTCTTCTCCTTCGGCACCAACGACCTGACACAGATGGGAGCAGGTTTCTCCCGCGACGACGCAGGGAAATTCCTTCCCGACTATGTGAAAATGGGGATATACGAGCACGACCCATTCCAAGTTCTCGACCAGCAGGGTATCGGCAGATTGATGAAAATCGCGGTTAAGTATGGTCGTAAGACGAATCCCAATCTCAAACTCGGTATCTGCGGGGAACACGGCGGAGAGCCATCATCGGTGATGTTCTGTCATCGCATCGGATTGAATTATGTCAGCTGTTCGCCTTATCGAGTCCCGATTGCGAGATTCGCAGCCGCTCACGCCGCATTGCTCTACGGAGAACCC
>CAYRNI010000131.1:0-6129 GCA_964425665.1 uncultured bacterium | reverse complement strand
ACACCCCAAAAATTCAGAATTTTAATAATATAGATGGCATATTTTCTGTCAAGATAAAATGTTCTACTATCTCTGCTTTTTTTCTCTTCGTATAAATATTGCCGTTGCGATAGCGCCGAGAGCTCCACCAATCATATCATATAGCAAATCCTTCATCGTATCGATAAGCGGGCTATCAATAGGTGAGCCTTGGCTATGAAACCCAAACAAAACATCGCCGGCATACTCGCCGATTTCCCACAATGCACCAATTCCCACTGTGCATAAAAACACTGTTAAAATAGCGAAACCGATATTTAATTTCGGTCTCGCAGCAAAAAACAATGCATATCCTGCAATAAATACAAATATAGCAATACCAATAGAATTACTGAAATGAAGAATTTTATCGTAGTAGGCAAAACGCTGATAAAATTTAAATCCTTCACCGAGAACGATATGAGCGACTAAAACAAATGAAACGAACATCTCGATTTCCCACGGCAGTTTGAACTTGAATTCCTCCGCGAGCCAAAGTGGTAAAAGCGAAATGAAAAATGATAAAATAGCACCGATACCATTAGATATATCACCATTTGCAAAAAATAGAATCGACGACACCAGAAGAGAAATTCTCAACAACCAGGTGAATATATTCTCCCAATTTCTCAAAGTTTAATTCCTTTCATTAATTTCTATTATTTTCTCGATGATTCCGCTTGTGGAATATCCATCGACAATCGGTATCCGCACGACTTTTCCGCCCCATTGCTCAACTTGTTCGGCACCAACTATTTCGGAAATCTCGTAATCCTCGCCTTTCACCAGTATATCGGGGCGAATTTTCTCTATTAATTTCAATGGAGTGTCTTCATCGAAAAGCACAACGGCATCGACAAAATAAAAGGATGACAAAATGTATGCTCTGTCATCGAAAGAATTTATCGGTCTTCGCTGACCTTTTAGTCTTCTCACGCTATCATCGGAATTTAAACCGACTACGAGAAAATCACCCAACTGCTGTGCCTCGAAAAGATACTCACAATGCCCACGATGAATTATATCGAAACATCCATTGGTGAAAACTATTGTCCTGCCATCCTTTCTCAATTCATCACGGACACCGAGAAAATCCTCGCTTCGATGATAAATTTTACTCTCGGGAGAATTCATAACCCTTCTCTAAAAAAGATTATCTATGAAATTGGCGATAATTTTTAAATTTCTATTTTATGTGCCGAGATTCCAACTCGCGAGATACTTTTTCTGTTCTTCTGTCAATTTGTCGATTTCTATACCCATCGTTTCGAGTTTAATTTTCGCCACCCATCTATCTATTTCTTCCGGGACATCGTGAACATCGACAGGGAAATCACCCTTATTTTTGGCGACATATTCTCCTGTCAAGGCTTGAAGTGCAAAAGACATATCCATCACAGCGGCGGGATGACCCTCCGCAGCAGCAAGATTTATAAGCCTTCCCTCTGCGAGCAGGAAAATCGAACGACCATCGGGCAGAATATACTGGTCGACCAATGGACGAACATTCTTTAATACTTTCGTCGACATCTTTTCGAGTCCCTTCGCATCGATTTCAACATTAAAATGCCCCGAATTGGCGACAATTGCACCATCCTTCATAAGTTCGAAATGCTCGGGACGAATAACATTTATATCGCCCGTTATCGTGCAGAAAATATCGCCCAATCTCGCAGCCTCGGACATAGGCATAACCTCGAAACCATCCATAGTAGCCTCGAGCGCTTTGACAGGGTCGATTTCAGTAACTATAACTCTGGCACCGTGACCTTTCGCTCTCGTGGCGAAACCTCTTCCACACCAGCCGTATCCGGCTACTACGACTGTCGAGCCCGCTATCAATCTGTTGGTGGCACGGATTATCCCATCGAGAGTAGATTGCCCTGTCCCATAGCGATTGTCGAAAAAGTGCTTCGTCTGAGCATCGTTTATTGAAAACACAGGGAAAATAAGTTTTTTATCCTTCGCCAAAGCCTTCAAGCGAATCACACCTGTTGTAGTCTCCTCCATCGAACCCCAAATGTTTTTCGCCTTATCGTTAGGATATTTCTCGTGAAGTGTCGCGACCAAATCCGCACCATCGTCGTGTGTGATTTTCGGGTCGAAATCGAGACAGGATTCTATATGCTCATAATATGTATCGGTATCCTCGCCGTTGATTGCAAAAACCGATATCCCGTAATACTTCACCAGCGCGGCGGCGACATCATCCTGAGTAGAAAGTGGATTAGATGCGCACAGCCGCACATTCGCACCGCCAGCGGCAAGTGTTATCATCAAATTTGCTGTCTCGGTCGTCACATGAAGACACCCCGCAACATTTATCCCTTCGAGCGGTTTTTCCTTCGCAAATCTTTCACGAATTTTTCTCAATACGGGCATATCTCGCTCTGCCCATTCGATTCGATTTTTGCCAAGTTCTGCAAGCGACAAGTCCTTGATGTGATTCGGTATCATTAAACCCTCCTATGTAATGTTTATTTCCATTCAAAGTTTTACAAAATATTATGATTATTTAATAATGCAACAAAAAACATTCATAATTTGCTTTCTTTATGCCAATGATATTTATATGTAAGGGATTGTATAAGTGAGTCGAACGCAATTGGTGGTAGTGCTGAAACTCAATTATCGCTTTTTTCATTAATATGATTTTGCAGTGATACATTCTGCTCCAAAACGCTCGCTTGTGTAGAATTTATATTAAACGATTCAATGGATAGGAATTTTTTCATTTGGTTTTACATAATTTTTAACTATTATTATAATTCGTGGAATATAACTTGGGAGCGAAATGGATATTCTATCTGCGAAACTTAAGCGGGCTAGAAATCTCATTCTAATAACACAAATCGGAATGAATTTGCTGGTGGCAATCGCTGTGTCTGGAATCCTTTTTTGGGTATTGACTTTACTCAATGGATATTTCTGGTTCGATACGGGGGTTAGATTGTCATTTTTTCTTATATGGCTTGGTGTTAGTATTTTTGCGTTGTTTATCGCGGTCATTCCACCGCTATTGAGACCACCATCCCTGCGGATGATTGCAATCGAGTTCGAGCGAAAATATCCAAATTTACAGGAAAATCTTATCGCTGCATACGACCTCGCTAATGAAAATACCGACGAGTATGGATATTCTCGATTTCTGGTGAAAGCCATCGTCGATAGAGCAAATCGATTGGTGAATAATCTTTCGATTAGGAAATTACTGCCATCTAATAAAGTTCTCGAAAGGTTCGGACTGCTCGCGCTGATTTTGCTTTTGATTGTCGGCACAGCAACCGCTATCCCTGACAAATTTGCACAAGGCACAATAAGAATATTTTATCCACAGACTCCATTCCCAAAGATAACAGAGACCACATTGACAGTATCTCTGCCAAATACTGGCAAGGCGGTCAAATTCGACGATTATACTATTTCGATAAAGTCATCTGGTAAACTGCCCGATAAGGTTTGGGTATATCGGAAACTCGGCAGTCAAGGATATTCTCCTTTCGAGGCACGACGAGACCCCACAAACCCCCTACTGTTCAAATATACATTCAGGAAGATTACCGACGATGTGGAATTTTTCGTCATCGGCGGCGATTTCAAAAGTAGAACATATAAGATAAGTGTTCTCGATTTGCCTCGTGTTCTCGATGTGGCATTGGAATACCATTTCCCGAAATATACTCGTCTCGCCACGCAGAAAATCGAAAGAAACGATGGCAATATCGATGCACTGCGCGGAACGAATGTGAAAATAACAGCGAAGGTCAGCAAGAAAGTTCAGCGAGCAGAAATCATCGTCGACGATACATTGAAAATACCGATGAAATGCGATGGCAAAAGTATCTCAGGAAATTTAGTAGTGAAAAATAATGGCACATACACGATAAATGTTCGCGATGAACACGGCAATACCGACCCGCAACCGCCGAGATATACGATTCGCTCCCAACCTGATGAGGCACCGATTATCCAGATTACTTTACCCGGCAAGGATATCGACATAAACGAGGATATGGTAGTGCCAATTCAGGTATATGGCGAAGACGATTTTGGATTCTCGAAATTTCTGCTAAAATATTCTATTATCACACAGGATAGTATCGTGCATACCTTCAAATTGCCGTTTTCACTGTTCGGGAAAAAGCAGGTTACACTCGATTTCAATTGGGAACTGGACCCGCTGGGAATTATACCGAGCGATGTTGTCAAATACTGGATAGAGGGTTATGACAACGATTTCATCGATGGTCCCCAAATGGGAAAAAGCAAGGTATATTCACTTCGTTTTCCATCTATCGATGAAATAATCGAGGAAGTGACTAACAACCAGAACGACCAGACGGAATCCGTCGACGAGGCGATAAAAGCGCAAAGGGATTTCATCAAAAAATCTGAGGAATTAACTCGTCAGATTCAAAGAGACAACGATAACATTTCATACGAGCAGAGGGAACAAGTTCAGCAACTGATTCAGCAGCAGCAAGAACTCGTGCAAAACCTCAAAAAAACCGCCGAAGAGATGAAAAAGACAATCGAGAAGATTCAGGAACATAATCTCGTGGCGCAGCAAATAGTCGATAAGATGTGGCAAATCCAAAAGATTTTGGACGAAATTATGCCCGACGAATTGAAGGAAGCTATCAGAAAAATGCAGGAAGCACTCAAACAGATGGACCCCGACCTTCTCAAACAGGCTATGAAACAGTTCCAACTTTCGCAGAAGGAACTGGCTCAGAAACTCGATAAAACACTGGAACTTTTAAAAAGAATCAAGGCGGAGATGAAACTGGACGAGTTGAAAAATCTCGCTCAGCGCATCAAAGACCTTCAGGACAAAATAAATAAGGGACTTAAATCTGGCGAGGACACCAAAAAACTCGAGCGAATGGAGAAGCAGGCGGAAGAGCAGTTGAAAAACCTCGAGAAAAATGCGAAAGACCTCGCCAAGCAGATGAGCGAATTTAAGGATATGCCATCGGACGAGATGAAAAAACTCGCCGATGAGCTCGAAAAACAAAATCTGCCGAGCGAAGCACAAACTGCCCAACAGAAAATGCAATCGGGCGATATGAAAGGTGCTCGCAAAAGCGGACAGAAAATCTCTCAGCAGATGGAGAACATAGCGCAGAAACTCGGCGATATGCAGAACCAAATGAATCAAATGCTTCAACAGCAACTCTCTCTCGACATTCAGCGAACTGTCCGCGAACTGCTGTATATATCTGAAGCACAAGAAGAACTTATGAACGAAATCGAAAATACTCGCGACAGAAAAAAAATAATAGATTATGCCGCCAAGCAGGATGAACTTCGCACGGCGCTTAAATTGTCGATAAATCGGGTCTACGATATGGGTGGAAAAACATTGTTATTACCGCCCGCTGTCGGAGCAGAACTTGCCGAATCGGATAAACAAATGGAGAAAGCGATAAAATCGCTCGCTCAGGGCTACGGTATGAGTGCGGAGAAAAGTCAATCCGAAGCGCTCGGAGCGTTAAATGCCGCCGCAGAAATTTTGCTCCGCTCGATGAACTCGATGTGCAATTCATCATCTGCATCGGGGATGCAAAAACTGATGCAGCAATTGAAAAATATGTGCAACAAGCAGGGCGGGATTAATTCTCAAACACTGCCCCTGATGGGCGCCTGCCAAAACCCGGGCGGTTTGACACCGCAGCAGCGTGCGATGGCATCGCGACTCGCCGCAGAGCAAGCACAACTCCGTAAAACATTGGAACAATTGCAGAACGAATTCAAGCAGCACTCGAACCTTTTAGGCAGAATGGACCAAACAATCGAGGATATGAAACAGGTCGAGCAGGATTTGAAAAAGTTCAATGTGAACGAACGAACACTCAAGCGTCAGGATAGAATTTTATCGCGGATGCTCGATGCGCAGAAATCTCTGCACAAGCGGCAATATACGGAGAAACGGCGCTCGCGGACGGGGAAAGATATAGTTCGCAAATCGCCAGACCAATTGCCGGATGACCTCGGCGAGCGAAGAGATTTATTGCAGCAATCACTTCTGCAAATTTTGTCGAATCCATATCCGAGACAATACCAAGGCGAAGTTAGAAAATATTTCAGAGCATTGGAGCAGGAAAATGC
>CAYRNI010000130.1:0-6170 GCA_964425665.1 uncultured bacterium | reverse complement strand
AATAATATGCTATATTCCATTCTGCGGGAAAACTTTGTTAATGCAGAATAAAAAATTAAAATCATAAAGGATAGTGCAAACAACCCGACCGCCTTTTTTCCCGCAAGAAAATAAAATATATTTACGAGACCTATTTTTCTGAGTGCTACCAACATCTCGGTCGTGGTATATCCCTCGAATGACCAAAAAAACTGAATTATAATAATTGCAGATATGAATATAGGATATATATATTTTCTATGGTTTTCGAGCAGTAACTTAACCTCGTCTATACCGTATATCGCTATCGATATTATAACAGGGAAAGCAGAAATGAGCATCCGTTCGGGGTCCCAAAATATCATCCCCAAAAATGGCAAGAGAAATAGCAGAAAATATTTCGATATTTTTGGAGAATTTTTCCAGCCGAAAATGAATAATAACCATATTACACCATAAGCATCGAAAATACTCGTTATTACTGGACTATATCCACCAATTCTATTTAACCATTCCTTTGAAAATAATATGTTTTTGAAATAGTTTAGTATAGTTTGAGAATAACCTTTCGATATCTCACCAGAATAACTTGGTAGAATACCGGGGTATCGTATAATTATGAAAGTGACAATCGGCAAAATACTAAGCAACAGTGTATTTTTTACAGCGTTTTTCAGCCCATTTTTATACCAGTAATGTATAAAATATGGAATAAGTGTGAAAATTATAGTTTCTCTGTTTAAAATGCCTAGGACAAGCGTAATTAGATATAATAATTTTTTCTCCTTAACTATTGCATAGAACGATATAGATATAAAGAATAAGTTTAGTGGGTCTGTAAGGTATGGATAGTATGAATAATATGGACCATTGAAACTGAAAAAGAATAATACTATACCCAAAAGAGAATTTTTGAAACCAATTTTCAATGCACGAAGATACAAGAAAAGAAAATATCCAGAAAAAACTTCCGACCAGAATGTTATTATTCTGAATATATGAGCGGGATTTTTAAAATGCGATGCGATTATCGGTATAAGAACTCTATATCTAAATGGACTGGGAACATCGAAATAATTTCCCATAGCCATTTGTATATACTTCGAACCATCCGAACCATATCCCCCCATTTTTGGTATAAAATACCACCAAAATAACCAGATGAAAAACGATAACGCAAAAGCAACTATATTCTCTCTATATCTTAACTTCCCGTATTTTTCTAATGGTTTCTTCATAGTTTTTTGCTCCGTAGAATGCCTTTCCCATAACGAGCATATTCGCACCGGCATCTATCACGAGTTTTGCTGTTTCGAGATTTATACCGCCATCGACAGATATTATTCGCTTTGTGCCGATTTTCTCGCATCTGTTCGCAAAATTTTCGATTTTCGGCAACACAGAGGGAATGAATTTCTGCCCGGCAAATCCCGGATGAACACCCATTATCAAAATTAAATCGAAATTCTCGATTATTCGCTCGTAGTTTTTTACTTCGGTTTCCGGATTTATAGCGAGTCCGACAGATGTATTCATCTCGCAGCGGAATTTTTGCCACTGGTCGATTTCGGGGATGACCTCGATATGAGCGGTTATAATCTGAATGTCCATATCGGCGAAAACCTTACCGTATTTGAACGGGTCGGTAATCATCAGATGGGCATCCATAGGCAAGTTGGTTTTATCTACAATCGAACGCACCACAGGTGGACCGAAACTTATGTTCGGGACGAAATGACCATCCATAATGTCGAGATGAATCATATCTGCACCGGCGGACTCGGTTGCCTCGATTTCTGCTCCAAGATTCGAGAAATCCGCGGCGAGTATAGATGGAGCGATAGCGAGACCATCGCAGGTTTCGAGAAATTCCTCCGCATTAAAAATCATAGTTAATCCTCGAGTATGGTTCTTATTCTCTCTAAGAGTTTATCCGAAAAAATATTTCTTATTTTATCCAAATCGGAGACGATAATCGCTTGAACGAGCGACTTTACAGGGTCGTCCTCTGAATCGATAATTTTGTCCGATAGATTATATGCCAAGGCTTTCATACAATCATCGAACTTTTTCGATATTTTTCGTTCGGCCGTCTCGAAATAATTCAGAATTTCGGCATCTAAAAATGTTTTTCGGCATTCGGGGCATACGAAATTATGTCTTATTTCATCTTCTGTTGGATTGTGTTCGCAGGGGATGAGCAATCGCGAAACATCCATAAAATCCTGAAATTCCGAAATATCGCAATACGGCTGCAAAATCGGAATCGAATATAGATTTTCCATAATCCTGATTTTATCCAAGAGGATTTCGAAAGATGGCGATATTGCGATTAGTTTCTCGTTATGCTCGCGGTGAAATTTCAAGTATTGTGCTATATATTTTTGCATCAGATTCTCGAATCTCGTCAGAATTTCCTCTACTCTATGCGGTTGCGAAAATACGATAACAGTGAATGTCTCGGATATAGTTTGTTTTAGTAAATTCAGCTGAACATCGGCGGGGTCTAATACGACACTATCGAGAAATCTCACTATATATTCGAGATTTTTCTGAAAATCCACGATTTTAGCCCAGCTCGAAACGAGATTCGCGATGTCCGATATATTGCTCGCATTCACAAGCGATGGCGGAGCATTTCTTATGAAATTTTCAGGATTACCAAAACTCTTTATCTCGTCTATACTTCTCACCACTTCGCCGACCTTTTTGGGAATTTTCGCTTTCGATTTTCTCGCCAAAATTTCGAGTGTTTCCCATATCTCGTCGGTGTCGGTGGAAAATATTATTTCCAACGAATCCTTCATAATTTTTCTCCTTCTCGGTCAATTAAATTCTTTATATATCCTTGCCAAAGGATGTCCTGGAGCATCCAGTTTTATATCTAAAAAATATCCGAATGGTGGAAGTATCACATTATATCCTACGGATTCGAGTCTTTTTGCTGCCATTTCGATTAGTTCACGAGCGAATTCGGGGCTACTTTTCATCTCGCCGAGATGAGCGAAAGAGTGCAGAACGACATTTTTCGTTTCCCATTTACCAGCGAGCCATTTCACCTGCTTAATCAGATGTTTCACCTGTCTATTCAGGTTTGTCTCGTCATCTGGTTCGGTATGTATGAACGCAGCGACAGCATCTTCGCAGCTGCCTGGTTCACCATCGGGGGCATCATCGATTGTCTTCTTCGATGGTATCCACTCGAATTTATCGAAATACCAGAATAGAACTCTCATCTCCAAACTCCTTTTTTATAAACTAAAACAATTGAATCCAAAAAGACAACCGATTTTTATTTAAATTATTGCGTAAATCAAAAAGAATTTTATTAAAAATAGTGGACAAAAAACAAAAAATGAATATTTTGTTATACGATATATAATTTTCAAATCGGCAAATAAGGAGACAATATGAATAGGCAAAAGATAAAGGAGTTAATCGAGCTCGTGGAACAAAGCGATATTTCGGAGCTGGAGGTTCACTTTTTCGGTGGAAGGAAAGTAGTGATACGAAAAAATATTTCGGCTGGGAATGGGACTTATGTTGTGAGTGCGCCAGTTGCTCAGGTTCCTCAGAGCGTTCCTGTTGCTTCATCTCAACCGGCGCCCGTTCAACCTGTTCAATCTGCGGAACAATCAGAAAAATCGGGGGGAAAACCCGAAGAGGTAAAACAGGAAGATACCGAAAAATACGCCGAGATAAAAGCCCCTATGGTGGGAACATTTTACAGGAAACCTTCTCCCGATTCACCACCTTATGTGAATGTTGGTGACCATATCGATGTGGGACAGGTCATTTGCCTCATCGAGGCGATGAAGTTGTTCAACGAAGTTAAATCTGAAATTTCTGGAACAATCAAGAAAATTTTAGTCGAGGATGCTTCGCCTGTGGAGTTCGGGCAGGTTATTTTCCTCGTCGAACCTGATTAAAATAGGATAGGTGTAGATATGCTCGAAGTAACGAAATTGTTGCGACGGATGCCTGCATTGGCGGCATCGGACCTTCACTTGCGGGTCGGCGTTCCGCCGATATACCGTATCCACGGTGCCTTGAAACGAGTAAGAACCGATGCTACGACACAGCAGGATATGGAGAATATGCTTCATCAGATGCTTACTCCTGGGCAGCGGGAACGTTTCGATAGGGAACTGGAACTCGATTTCGCACTTCAGCTCGAATCGGGTGAAAGATTCAGGGTAAATTTATTTCACCAGCGGGAAACTTTTGCGGCGGCGTTCAGGCTCATCAGCACTCGCATACCTGGGTTCGAGGAGTTGAATCTTCCAAAGATAATAAAGAAAATATCGGATAATAGAAGAGGTTTGGTTCTCGTAACGGGTGTTACGGGTTCGGGGAAATCCACCTCGCTCGCTGCGATGATAGATTATATCAACACTACGAGGGCAGAGAATATAATCACGATAGAGGACCCAATCGAGTATCTACACAAAAGTAAAAAAAGCATAGTGGCTCAGCGTGAAATCGGAATCGATACATTTTCATTCACCGAGGCTTTGCGACGAGCGATGCGTCAGGACCCCGATGTAATACTCGTCGGCGAGATTCGTGATGCCGATACTATGCAAATCGCTCTCCAAGCCGCAGATACAGGGCATTTAGTATTCTCGACCTTGCATACGCTCGATTCTCTTCAGACTATATATCGAATTTTATCTTTCTTTCCACCGCATCAGCATCAGGAAATTCGGCTCGTGCTTTCTTCCGTTCTGCGTGCTATTATATCGCAGAGGCTCATTCCTCGTTCGGATAAGGAGGGTCGTGTTCCAGCGGTCGAAATACTTATCGGGACAGGTGCGGTCAAGGAATCTATCATAACGCCCGAAAAAACCGCGGGAGTTAAGGATTTAATCGCCGAGGGCTCTGTGCAATATGGAATGCAGACATTAGACCAATCGCTGTTCTATTTCTATAAGCGTAAAATCATTTCGCTGGAAACTGCATTGACCTATGCGACCAATCCCGACGATTTCAAACTTCGTGTAGCGGGTGTTGTCGGCACTTCGGACAAGGGCTGGAAAGAATTTGAAATCGAAAGCGGAGAAAAGAAAACAGATGAGGATGAATTTCTTTCCCCCGACGAGGAAATAAATGAAAAACCACTCGCCGAAAATCGTGGATTCGGAAATAAAAAATAACAAATCCATCCATTCATAAATGTTGAGACGAAACCGGATGAGGAGGCAAACGGGACTTTTTTAAGACAAGTTTTTATGTTTCGGCACTCGATTTCGTTTCAACTAAAATGTTATGGTCATTCCGTCCTCTGCTATAATAGTTCCATCTGCGAATTTTTTACCATATCGCTCCGGTGGAATATGTGTTATAATTATTTTTCCGATATTTTTCTCCGAAATCCATTTTTGAAAATCCTCGATAGGATAGTGCATACCCTCGATTAGTAGCCAATCGGCATCTTTTTCGAGCATTTCATCGAGGTCGGATAGCGAACCGATATCGCTCGAATACACTCCTCTTTCGCCATTACGAGTCACTTCCAGCGAATAGCACTGCCGAAAGGAGTGCGGATGTCGGAAATTATCGTCGGAATAACCTTGCAGGTGCGAGTTCAAATACGGTTTTACATAGAGCGAGCCGATTTTCTCTGCGATTTTCTCCCGCCAGATTTTCCATACAATCTCGAAACCGATTTTTTCTGCCCACATATACGATGTTTCCAAAATACGCTGAAAAGTATCGCTCGCCTCGGATGGTGTAATAATCGTAAGTGGATTTTTTCGACCCAATATGTGGAACATCTGCACGAGCAATGGAAATCCCGCCCAATGGTCCGAATGAGTATGCGTGATAGCGATAGCATCGAGAGTAAGAGGGTCGAGTTGTGCCGATAATATTCCGCTGGAACAACCATCGCCACAGTCGAGCAAAACATTAGTATCGTCGGCTTCAATCCAATACGATGGCGAGCGCCTGTTCGCCACAGGCATTCCCGAACCGCTACCGATTATTATAAGTTTCATAGCGACCTCCGAGAAACAATTTCAATAAAGAATAAAAAATAAAACTCGCTCTATGCAATTTATGACTTAGTTATACCGCAAAGAATTTTTCATATTGACAAAATAAAAAAACGCAACGCAAAGAAAAGGGGCTGCTCGCCCCCGGCGTTGCAATGAATTCCGATTCCATCGGAAGAAACGCAACGCAAAGAA
>CAYRNI010000129.1:0-6200 GCA_964425665.1 uncultured bacterium | reverse complement strand
GGTATCCATCTATATAAATCTCGGTCGGGAAGTCTTTTCATAGTTTTAACGACTCTGCCTTTAATATCATATATAGTAATATCGCTGTTTCTTTTGCCTATATATATATTGATTATACTATTAAATGGATTTGGATGAACCACTATATTCTCATTTATGATTGGAGATTCATATACTTTAGCTGGTGGCTCCAGCGTGAATTCGTATGTGGAATCGTATTCGACGGTGGTTATACCGTCGTCTATTGTATCTGGACGAACAAGATGACCGGCGATAGTGCCGTCCTCGTATAGTTCCATTATGAGGAAGTGATAAATCGGTCCCCCATACGGGGCAGGATAAGGCCATAGGGGCACAATCGATGCTCCACCGCCACCGCTGATTATATAAGTAACATCGCCATACATTCCTATGTCGGATGTCCATCTATCGTATGTATGTATATGACCGGCGAAACAAATATATGTATTATTGCGAGCGAGAATATCTGTGAATTCTTCGGTTCTACTTTCATCGTATGATGGGGCGCTGCCGGTGCCTCCAACCGTAGCTATACTTATATGTCCCAAAAGGTATGGAGGAGCGTGAATAGCGACGAATTTGAAACCATCCCATTCAGAAAGCAAACTGTCGAGCCATTCCAGTTGGTCAGCGAGAAACATATAATATACATTCTCGCTTCCAGATACGGGACCAGGTGCGGGATAGCAATCGGTGAGGCAGACAAAGCGGGCATTTCCAATATCGAAAAAATAGTTCGGGTCGCCGAAAAACTCGACAAATCTATTCCAACCACCATCATAATTGAGTTCGTGGTTGCCCATTACGCTGACGAGTGGAACATTTAGCGAATCTATCAAAGATATGTAGTTCGCATATCCGGATGAATCTCCTCCCGCCGTCAAATCGCCGACATTCAATACGAAATCCAATGAATCCGCAATGGAGTTCAGCTGATGGATAATTGCTCTAAATATCGAATTGGTGCTGTAATTGTCTCCTACAACACCGAAAATAATCGGATACCTACCATCCCATCGCTCATTTATTCTTTCGATTACCGCACTATTGGGATGATTCTGGGCAAAAACCAAAATCCCCAACAAAATTGTGGCGAAAACAATTTTTTTCATTGTAATCTTCCTTCGCCTTTGTAAATTCAAAAATATAAAAAGCAAATTTTTTAGCAATAAAAAAACTAACGAACAATCTTATGAGAATTATCGACAGATACATTTCATCGAAATTCTGGAAATTTTTCCTTCTGGCTTTATCGGCATTCATTCTCATTTTTGTCGTCGTCGATTTGGTGGAGAACCTCGACAGGTATATAGACAAAAGAGCAAAAGCTCTCGATGTCTTAGAATACTATATCTATTATCTGCCATATATAATCGCGCTGGTAATTCCCATTGCGACTTTACTCGCAACGGCGTTTCTCGGTGGGTATCTCGTGAAAAATCGAGAACTTGTAGCACTTCGCTCGTCGGGGATATCCACTTTACGAACCGCTTCGACTATAATAATATGGGGGTTTTTCATCAGTATTTTTGTATTCGTTCTCGGTGAGTTTATCCTGCCGGAAAGTAATTATGCGAAGGATGAACTCAAGCGAACTAAAATCGATAAACGCTCTTCCAACACGGCGAGGTTGAAAAATCAACTGTTCTATATCGCGGAGGATGGCTCGGTGTATTTTTTCAGATTGTTCGATACCAAATTCAAACTCGGAAGAGATGTTATGATATTGAAAAAGAACAGCGATGACGAAATTTGTGAGCGCATCGATGCGAGGAGGATGAAATGGACGGGTTTCGGATGGCGTCTAACAGATGTTATCAAACGAGATTTTGTCGATGGAAAAGAGAAAATTACGAAAATGTCTCAGATGGATTTGAAAATTTCTGAAAAGCCTGAGGATTTTGCGAGGAAAATTCCGAAGCCCGAAGAAATGGGAGTGGTAGAACTTCACAAGTTCATAGAGAAAATCAAAAGGAGCGGAATCGAGCCAAAGCGCGAGGAGACAGACCTCTGGATGAAATTCGCATATCCACTGGTCAATTTGTTCGTGATTATTCTCGGCATCCCAGTGGCGTTCAAGCAGAGAAAGGGAAGCTACATATACGGTTTCGGACAAAGTTTTTTCATCGCATTTTTGTATCTTGCCGCTATTCGTGCTGGACAGACTCTCGGATATAATGGAACACTTTCTCCTTGGCTGGCGGCATTCGCGGGCGATATATTATTCGGTTCGCTGGGTATAGTTTTGCTCTGGATTTCGAAGGATTGATGATATATTTAACTGTAAAAGGCGAGGTATGCTATGAGAAAAACAATGTTTATATTCACTGTATTTATTTTTTCTATCGTTTCTTTTGCGTATACGCGAATTTCCATCGCCGAGTTATTCGGTTCTCATACCTGCGGGGCGTGCAGAAATGCTCACAGTTTTTTGAGCGCAATGAGATATACTTTCGAAGATTCAGCCGCTGTTATCGAATTTCATATGGGCGATGGTCTCAGTATATCGGGAACAGACGACCGATATTCACATTATAGCGATTACTATGTTATGGGATATATCCCGCATATGTTTATAAATGGTGATAATGACAGCAGTTTGGTCTATAGTTGGATTGAAATAATGAAAGGCGATGCTCGAGAGGGCTCCGAAATAGGTATCGAACCTGTGGTTCACTCGTTCGATTCTGCTGCGTTTAGAATTTTCCTCGATGATACGGTATCGCTCGATAGCGCCGAATACAGAGTAATAGCGGTATTGACCCGCGATAGCGTTCCCTATGAGGATACGGTATATAATTGGGTGGCTTCGAAATTTTACACCGACCCGAATGGTGAAAGTTATACTCTTTCGCCGGGCGATACAATCGAGGTCGGATGGAATTTCGACCTCGAAACGGGATGGGACCCCGAAAAGTGTCATCTCGTCGTGTATGTCGTCGGACCGGATAGTCTGCACATACTGAACGGATACGAAATGCTCGTTTTCCGCAGAGATGATTACGATTTCTCGGAATTTCGCCAATTGCCAAAGGCATTGGTCTCGGTGGGAGATACCGCTTATCTCGATGCGAGTTTTGTAAATATGGGCGAACTGGATGATAATTATCGAATTTCCATTGCATCGCTCGATGTTCCAGATGATTGGGATATCGTCTTCTCCGATGGTAGCACCTCGATGTCTGTCGATTTGGCGCCTTTGGATACTTCATCTGTGGAAATTTCAGTTGCTGCAAATTCTGCGGGAGTGGCTCATTTCGGTATCGTATTCCACACCGATGAACTTTCCACACGATACGATACGCTTTATTACTCTGTCGGTGCTGGCGTGCAAAATCTGATTGTCAACGACAGTGATAATCCCGATTCGTCGAGATTCATCGATTATTTTGCAGACAGCGGCGAGGTGAGTTTCTACTGGCGAACAGCGACCGATGGAAATCTCGGAAACTTCTCTACGATGGGTATCGGAAAGATTATCTGGTTCTGCGGCGAGGATACATCAATTTGTCTAAGCGACGAGCATCGTTCTCAACTGGTGAATTATATTACATCCCTCGGTGGGAAATTATTGCTCGCGGGTTCGGGTATCGGCTACAGGACATCCTCCGATGCCGCATTTTACAGGGTCGCTCTCGGTGCGAGTTACGATGGTGCTGTGTCGGGAGTTTCATCTGCATCTGGCACGGATGCATCGGAAATATTCGATGGATGGTCGGGAACTTTTTCGGGAGTCTCTCGCTTGGAATCTGTCGAGGGACAATCCACATTCGGCGGAATTACCGCATTCGAATACGACGATGGCTCGCCCGCTGGAATATACAAGGAGGCAGGGGAATCGCGAGTGGTATATCTCGGTTTCCCGATAAATAATTTTCTATCTCACACGACTTTCGATGATTTGATGAATAGATGTATCGAGTTTCTCGAGGGCGGTGCTAAAATCGACGAGAATCGCTCCAAGATAAAAGATATTTCGCTTTCTGCTGTCCCGAATCCATTCAACGAGAAGTGCGAAATCCACTATCGAGTGGACAGCGGAATTTTGAAAATCTCGGATATTTCGGGCAAAACTATTGTATCTGAAAATGTCGAAGGTGATGGCAAAATTTGTTTCGATGGAAAAAATTATCCATCGGGAATTTATTTTATAACCCTCGATGGCATAAATGATAAAGTCTCATCTAAAATTCTTTTGGTGAGGTAATGATGTCTCGAAGATATCGGATAAAATTATTTTTTCTGGCATCTATTATATTTTTAGTATTTGCGAATTGCATTTATGCTCGTGTATTTCCAAAAATGCCATTGATAGAGACATACGCTTCCTCGGGATGTGGAGCGTGTAGAGGTTTCATCCAATCTATGGATACACTTTACCCTCCTTATCTCGATTCGATTGTATTCGTTTTCTATGTGTCGGGAATAAGTCCATCGGATTATAGCGACCGATGGAATTTTTACGATGGATTCTATGGACTCGGTGGTGTCCCCTGGTCCGCTTTGGATGGTGATGATTGTGACCACTATGTAGCAGATGGAGTTTTGAACTTTGCTCTGGATACTCTTCACCGAAATCCTATATCGCCAATCGGGTTCGACCTTCTATACTACGACCACGACTCGATTTCGATTCAGGTATATACAGATTCGGAAAGTTATGCGGGAGATTGGAAACTCGTGGGTCTCGTTGTGAAAGATTCAATCGAACCTTTTTTCAATCGTGTGTATGAGAAATTTTTAACCGAACCGCTGGGAACTTTAATTCATATAGAAGCAGGTGAACCATTCCATTTCTCCGCTATACACGAAATCGAGCCAGATGAAGATTTCGATAAACTTTCAGCCGTATTTTTTCTGCAATCACCGGGGACGACCTGTATTGTGAACGCATTCCATACGAGTATGCACCCGAGATTGCTATACGATTTTCAGATGAAATCTTTTGCGAGAAGATATCTTATCCCACCGGGGACGATATATGATATTCCGTTCAAATTCATAAATTGGGGACTCGACGACGATACATATCATCTCGAAATTTCTGCCGATGCGCCACCTGGATGGGAAATCTATTTTCCATTCGCGGGTGAAAATATTACGGCAGATGTTTCTATTCGTGCGTTCGGCGATACTATGCTCGATTGCGAGATAGTAGCTCCATCGGTCGGAGTTGCTAATGTTTTGTTGACCGCATATTCCGACTCGATTCCCGATAGGATAGATACGCTCGCTTTCGAGATTATCGCAGGCGGAGAGAATTTGCTCGTATGTGGCTCTGATGACCCCGAAGATTCTATATTATATAAATCCGCACTCGATAGAATAGGAGTTTCATACATATATTGGGATACCGAGCGTGATGGCAAATTGACGAGTATAGTTCCACTCGGATTTTCGAATATCGTTTGGTTCTGCGGTGAGGACACGACCGAAAATATTCTGGGCGATGAGAGATTGGCAATTCAAGATTATCTGAGCGATGGCGGAAATTTGTTTATTTCTGGCGCTGGAATCGGCAGAGTCAATGAAACGGCGTTCATATTTTTCCGCGATGTTTTGGGAGCACATTTCGATGGTGTCGCGGATTTTTTCGATTCCGTTCGAGGGCAAGGAGGGTATCCGTTCACGGGTTTTTCCAGCGACTTTGCAGAGTCCACATTTGGTGAGAATTTTTCCGCTGTCGACTCCACGGGGGGACGCACTGTTTTCACATATTCCGATGGCTCGCCTGCGGGAGTAGCGAAATCGGATATCGCTAATTCGGTGATTTTAGGTTTCCCACCGGAAAATTTACCCGCCGATGCGTTCTACGATATTGTTGAACGATGCTGGGAGTTTTTACAAATAGGTTGGAGCGATGTAAAAAATACCAATCCATCTTTACCTGATAAAATCTCGATTAATATCTCGCCGAACCCATTCAATTCCGTGTGTAAGATTTCCATTATAGGTATTTCAGGGAGAAATAATAATCTGAAAATTTATGATATAGATGGAAATTTGGTAGAGCAATTTAATATGGGCTATGGTGAGAGTTCAGTTATATGGAACGCCACAAATTATCAGTCGGGATTGTATATCGCATCGTTTTCCAATTCTGTTAGTGCGAAGTTGCTGTTGATTAAATGATTTTATATCGAGAATTCAATAATGCGATTGTCCAATTGCGGAATGCG
>CAYRNI010000128.1:0-6240 GCA_964425665.1 uncultured bacterium | reverse complement strand
GGAGCGGTTATGGTTTCTAAGAAATTGGGGGAAATACTTGTCGAGGCGATGGTTATCACGCCAACCCAATTGCAGCAGGCACTTCGAATTCAAAAGGAGAAAGGTGGAAAACTCGGGCAGATACTCATAGATTTGGGTTTGATTAACGAAAAAATACTGACAGACATCGTCAGTATGCAGCGTGATTTCAAAAGAATCGATTTGAATATTAATGAAATCGACCCGAATGTTCTGCGTTTAATACCGAAGGATGTTTGTATAAAACATAGGATTATTCCATATCGAGTTGAGAATGATACTCTCGTGCTGGCGATGGATGACCCGCTCAATCAAGAAGCTGTGAGTATAGCCGAATTTTCATCGAATATGCGAGTGACCCCTGGTATAGTCGAACCATCCAAGATAGATGAGGTTCTCTCTCGGCTCACGGATGCTCAGGAGATTTTGCCAACGCAAGTCGCCGATAAATATAAGACCTCTGTGGCTCAACCAACGGGCAAAGTCATCGGCGAAGAAGAAACTCAGGGAAGCATCGTAAAACTCGTGAATATGATTTTAATTAAAGGTATTGAACTCGGTGCAAGTGATGTTCATATTGAAGCGGGGAACAAATATACTCGCGTTAGATATCGTATAAACGGCGTTCTTCAGGAAAAATTTAGAACTCCTGTGGCTTATCACGAAAAAATAGTTCTTCGCTTGAAGGTATTGGCGAAACTCGATATATCTGTTCACGATGTTCCTCAAACTGGCGGTTTTCGTATAAATTACAGAAATGATAAAATCACTATGCGGATGGAAACGATGCCCACTATTCGGGGCGAAAATATATCCATTAGATTAGCGGCGCAAGGAATGCGAGTTTCTTCGCTCGATAAATTGGGCTTGAGTCGTCCCGAGTTAGGCATAATCGCCGAGAATATTTTCAAACCCGGCGGATTAATCATAGTATGTGGTCCGACTGGCAGTGGAAAAACGAGCACACTTTATGCCATATTACGCAGGATAAATTCTCCCGAGAAGAAAATCATCACACTCGAAGACCCTGTCGAAGAGATGTTGCCGCTTATAAATCAGATTCAGATTGATGAGGCGAAAGGTCTTACATTTTATACTGCTTTACGGGCGGTTCTTCGGATGGACCCGGATATTATATTGGTCGGTGAAATCAGAGATGCAGATACCGCGAGAATCGCTATTCGTGCCGCTATGACAGGACATCTCGTCCTCACAACGCTTCATACGCGAAATAGCTTTGAAAGTCTTTATAGATTGATAGATTTAGGTATAGAGCCATTTTTACTAATTAATACGATAAACTTGATTATTGCTCAGAGGTTGGTCAGAACACTTTGTCCGCATTGCAAAATAAAGGCAGAGAGCGAGGGTAAAATCATTTATCGGCCAAAAGGCTGCGATAAATGCAACGGAACGGGATATATAGGAAGAACCGGTATTTTTGAATTTCTTCCTGGTGAATTTATCAATCGCGAGACTTTAATTCCTGTTCCTTCTATCGATGAACTCGTCAGGCGAGCAAAAGAAGCAGGAATAGAGACTATGTGGCAAAAAGCTATGAAAAAAGTTTATGCTGGCGAGACATCGCTCACAGAGGTGATTCGAGCAGTCCCCAAAATGAGATGGGATGAACAAATCCAATATTAAAGTGTTTCGGCTAATTCTACCAAGTTGCCCCCCCATTTTTATTTTAGATATTGACTAATTGTTTCAATTTAATATATTTATTATAAGGTATATTTTAATAAATAAAAAAGGGGGAATTATGCGTAAAATATTTTTTCTCATCGCTATGGTTGTATTTGCGCTCGCAGTTGCGGATGATTTCGACCCTGTTCGCTACGAGCAAAACAAGGCAGCACTCGCTCCTCAACATAGTGGAACGAAAACATTGCTGGTGCATAACGATTATATCGCTGTTCAACTGGAGGACAATGAAAGTTCCGGAAACTATGGCAGATACAACATCGGCACCTGGCCTGCGGGAAGCACGCTGACTTATGCTTATCCGTCGAGTCCTTGGTCCTCGTGGGTAATTGTCCGTGTGGATGGTGAATCTTATGTTTCCCCCGGTGGTGGTCCCGATGACACTGTGGGAAGGCTCGTGGCAAATCCATCCGCACATTTCAGCACATATACTTGGCCCAGTGACCCCGATTCAGGTTATATCTACGGCGGATGGTATGTTCCCGACCATCCCGATATTCTGGTCTATCAAATGCTTCAGCCTGTTTATCTCGTCTATCCCGATGATACTACTGGGACTATTTTCATCAAATATAGGGTTATAAACAATGATACCGAATGTCATAACATCGGGCTTCTGCTTCAACTTGACACTATGATAGGTGCAAATGATGCCGCAGAACTTTCGACTATTTTGGGTTATTCGGGAATCGAGCAAGATTTCTGGGACTGCGATACCTGTGAATTTCCCTGCTATTGGTTCGCTTATAGAGACCCTGCAGGTCCTGCTGGACCACCCGACCAATTGACCGCGATGGGAATTCTGTGCGGATACGATGCTACTACACCGGATAGATTCGCTGTCGGTGGATGGGGAAATTTCTACAATGTTGAGTGGGATGTAACTTTATCAGGAACGGACTACTGGGATTCCGCTGTTTTGCTTTGGTGGTATCCTGTGGAGATTTGCCCCGGCGAGACACTCGAAGTTTCGACCTATTACGGCTTAGGTCAGCCTGTTGGCGGTGAACTCGTAGTTCAAATTCCCGAATATCCTGCTGTGGAGAATTGCTGGTATGACCCCGATACTTTCGAGATAATAACATCTTTCACAAATGGTATGGGCACGGTTCTGCACGATTGTGTCGCTACGATAGATTTGCCCGATGGTCTTTCTCTCGCTCCCGGCTATGACCCGACCCGTTCGCTTTCACCATCGGATTTGTCATCCGGAAATACGGGAAATACAGGATGGCATATAGTGATAAATTCTGCTCCCGCTGAAAGTGAATCGATTTGTGTGTATGTTACATCGCCGTCATACGATACTGTTTTTATAAAATGTATTCCGTTTTCGCTTCCCGAGGTTCACCAACCTTTCGCCGAAATCGAAATGCCGACCGCAATGGCAGTTTCTGCCTGCCCCGAGCAGCAAATTCAGTTGAATGTCGATTTCCCTAATGGATACGATGATTTGCAATTTCTTGTGGATGACGATACGATAGATTTGTCAAATCCTGCTCTCGAACTTGTCGACGATACTTTGCTCGTGTATACGCCTTCGTCGCCTTGGGATAATGGGGAGCATACATTCGGACTTCTGCATATGGATGATGAAATCGGTTGCTCGCTCGATTCGGTTCTGTCGATATTTACGGTGGATGTATCTCCGCCGGTGGTCTCTGATGAAAATCCGCCCGACAGCACTATATTAGGAACTACCGACTTCGGCGATATTACGGTCCATATAAACGATAACGAGCGAAATGTAGACCCCGCATCGATAGTGTTCGCTGTGAATGGCGATACATTCACAGTCGATGATTCGATTTTGGACTATAATGATGGTATGCTAACATTCGCCCCGAGCGCTGCTGGGATATCGTTTTCCGATGGCGATACGATTCGATGCTCGGTTGTCGATGCCGCCGACGATTCAGTCGATTATTGCGAACCGAACCATATCACAGAACCTTACGATTGGTGCTTCAATATAAACATAGTCGATTTATGGCTTCCCGATACTTTCGGACACGCAGGTGAAATCGTGGATATTCCAGTGTATATCGAGGATGTATCTCGCTTCGGGATAACATCGCTGGATGTAACTGTCGGATATTTCCCGTCTGTGCTTACCCCCGTGGACATTATCGAGACGGGGACATTGACTAATAGTTGGGGCGATTTGGATATGAGTGTTTCACCATCGGGGCTTGTGGAGGTTGCAGGTTCGGGTCCCTCACTGGGCGAGGGCGATATTCTTTTCTACATAAGATTCCTCGTCGGCGAACATATGGGGACATATTCGAGATTATTCTTTGATAACGCCACATTCAACGATGGTTCGCTTTCGAGCAATACTGTCGATGGTTTCTTCACTGTTCTTTGGGATTCTGTCGAGTGGAGCGGGACGATTTATTTCTTCGCGAAAAATATGCCGATGACACATCTTACTTTCGGAGCATCGGGAACGGCGACAAACGGCTACGACTCGGCGATAGATTTGATTCATATTCCACCGCCGTATTCCGATATCGATGCTTATTTCCATCTCGACGACCCTATGTATCCTTCGATTACTGCTCTCGACAGAGATTTCCGCAATAGCGGAGATACATTGATTGTTTGGCAGGGACACGCTCTATATCATTCCAGTGGCGATACCGTATGGGTCTATTGGAATCCGGCGAGTTTGCCTGATGGTTTATTATTGTTGGAATACACTACTCCCGAAGGCGATATCACACTCGATATGAAAAGCGATACAGTTTTTACATTTTTCGATTCCACCGATATAACTATCACATACTATCGTGGCACGCTGGAGCGAAGAACAATAGATGTTTGCTCGGGCTGGAACTTGTTGAGCCTTCCCGCACTGCCTTCGGGTGGCTCGCTTATCCGCGAGATTGTCCCGAATGCTATGACCGATGGATATTGGTATAATCCGCTGTATCACGGCTACGACATTTTGATGTCCCCCGCCGCTGAAAAGGCATTCTGGGTTTATGTATATGGCGATGGCGAGGTCGACATAGCGGGTATGAGTGTTCCGACTGTTGCTATTCATCTCTATCGCGGATGGAATATGGTCGGTGTGCCATATTCACCTACGGGTTATGTTTTGACGACTGAAATGAGCACCGTTCCCGGTGGCTCTATACTATCGATGTTCGGCTACGATGCCTGCGGTTCGGAATCGTATCTTCCTGTGGAGGATACGCTTTATGTCGGACGAGGATACTGGTTCTATGCGATGAATGAGTGCAATCTGACAATCGGCTCTGGGCTGCTGAAAGCGAGTTCCAACTTTCCCGATATCTCGCTCGATATTTACGCGAACGATAGCAAACTGACAATCGGGATGGATAAATCCGCTTCCGATGGTATCGACAATATGGATATACCGCTTCCGCCCGCTCCACCGGAAAATTCGGTCGATTTTCCTGCTCTCGTCTCCGATGGGCAGAAATATATCCGCACTGTCCAACCGGATGGCAAATTTGAATTGTCGGCACAATCGGGAACTGAATTGAGATGGAACAGCGATGAAATTCCATCGGGATACGAGTTCGAACTGTTCGATGGAGCGAATGAAATAGATATGTCGGCGGTGGATAATTGGATAACGCAAAATACTATGCTTAAAATAATTGCCACACCTTTACCCGAGAAAATCGCGTTATTGCCCAATAAACCGAATCCGTTCAATACATCGACGGAAATTTCATTCGTTCTGCCCGAAGGTCAGCATACGACTGTCGAACTATACGATGTCGAAGGTAAGAAAATCCGCACTTTATACAACGGTTTCGCAGGTTCTGGACTGAATAAAATCGTCTGGGATGGCACCAGCAGCGACAATAGAGTAGTTCCATCGGGAATATATTTCGTCAGGCTGAAAACAGAGACAAAGATATTGACCAGACGAATCACTTTGATTAAATAGATTGGGGAGTATATGCGTTTGGCGGTTTTTGCCTCGGGAACGGGGACCGACCTTCAATCGATTATCGATGCGACAATCGAGGGGAAATTATCTGCTGAAATCGGACTGGTGCTTTCGAACAAAATCGACTCGGGTGCATTGCAGAGAGCGAGAAACCACGGAATTTTAGATATTTATCTATCGAGCAAAGAATTTGATTCTCGCGATGAATTCGTCGCTAATATGATGAATATTCTCGAAAGCAACCGAATAGATTTCATCGCTTTGGCTGGTTATTTGCGTAAAGTTCCACCGGAAATTGTCGAAAAATTTAAAAATCGTATAACCAATATCCATCCTGCGCTTCTGCCATCGTTCGGCGGTAAGGGGATGTTCGGAATGCGTGTGCATCGGGCAGTTATAGAATATGGCTGTAAGGTTTCAGGCGTAACGATTCATCTTGTCGATAACGACTACGACCGCGGACCGATTATCGCACAGCGGTGTGTCCCTGTTCTCGATGACGATACTCCTGAAACATTGGCGAAACGCGTTCTCGAAGTGGAACACAAACTCTATCCCGAGGTTTTGCAATGGTTCGCTGAAAA
>CAYRNI010000127.1:0-6430 GCA_964425665.1 uncultured bacterium | reverse complement strand
CTGCCGGGGGCGGGATTTGAACCCGCACAGGCGTTAGCCCACTAGCCCCTCAAGCTAGCGCGTCTGCCAATTCCGCCACCCCGGCGAACACATCGGAGTCATAATGTTAAAAACATATAAAATATCTTGCCATCTGAAAGTTTGATAAACATATTTTGTGTAAGTTTTTTTGTCAAGTCAAAAAATTCGAGGAGTTTTTTATGAAAAGGATAATGGTTTTCATCGATGGAAGTAATCTTTATCACGGAATGCACGACTCGTTGGGGAATATCAATATAGATTATGAAAAATTCATTCTAAGGCTCGTGGGCGATAGATATCTCGTCAGAGCCTATTATTATACGCCCGTCATCAATCGCGATGAAGCGGAGGAACAATATCATTCCCAACATCGATTTTTGACATACTTAAACGACATTCCGTATTTTCAAGTGAAGTTTGGCAAACTTGTTAGGCAAGGTGAAAATTTGGTAGAAAAAAGTATAGATGTCAAACTCGCAGTGGATATGGTTCGTTATGCTGACCTCGATTACTACGATATAGCGGTTTTAATAAGTGGCGATGGTGATTTTGTTCCTGCTGTCGATGCTGTAAAAGAAGCAGGGAAACAAGTGGAATGTGCATTTTTCCCTCAGGAAACATCGATTATACTGAAACAAAGTGCAGATATTTTCATAGAGCTCGATAAGAATTTTTTAACCGATTGCATATTGTAGATTTTAATCAAAAATTACATTTCAATAATTAGGCTAAAATGAGCGATTGGATTAAATTGGACATAAATACCTTGCGGAATTTCGTCGTAGATGTCTTCGAGAAACTCGGTGTTAAGCACGACGATGCCGAGATAACCGCGGATGTTTTAATTTCAGCGGACAGGCGAGGAATAAACTCTCACGGTGTCGCGAGGTTGAGAAGATATGTCGATGGTATAAAAAGCGGGATAATGAAATCTGACGCCGAAATTGAAATAATCAAGGAAACTCCTAATACACTGCTCATCTCTGGCGGTGATGGTCTCGGACAACCTGTCGCATATAAATCTATGAAACTTGTCATCGATAAAGCGAAAGTAAATAATGTCGCATTCGCAACGGTGAGAAACTCGAACCATTACGGAATAGCAGGATATTATTCGATGATGGCTATGGAACAGGATTTGATTGGAATATCCATCACGAATTCCGCCCCTCTCGTGGTTCCTACATTCGGGAAGAATGCTGTTTTCGGCACAAATCCCATATCGATTGCTATTCCATCAGGTAATCGTAGGCCTATCGTTCTCGATATGGCAACATCGACAGTCCCTCGTGGAAAACTCGAGATGTATAATAGGATGGAGAAACCACTTCCTCCGAGTTGGGCTACAGACGAGAATGGAGTTCCCACACAAAGTGCCGTCAGGGTTCTGAAAAATCTTGCGGAAAGGCGAGGTGGTGGGTTGCTTCCATTGGGGGGTGCAGAAGAGGAAACAGGCGGACATAAAGGATATGGACTGTCCCTGATGGTAGATATTTTCTCTGGGATTTTATCGGGTGGGGCATTCGGTCTCAATGTATATGGTAAAAAAGACGAACCGCCGAATGTGTGTCATTTCCTTGGTGCAATCAATATCGAGGCATTTATCGACAAAAATATCTTCAAAAAGATGATAGACGATTATATCGATATGCTCAAAAACACAGAAAAAAGGGAGGGTGCAACTCGAATATATATCCACGGAGAGAAGGAATTCGAGAAAGCCGAACAACATAAGGAAACTGTGGATATTCATTATAAAGTTGTCGATGATATGAAGAAAATCGGTGAAGAACTTAGTGTAAGTATTCCATTTTAAATCCTGTCGGATAAGACTAAAAAATGAAACATAAAATCAGTAATTTTGAAAAACTACTCGAAACTGGCAAAAACGATGCTGCACGGCTATTCACTTAAATTTTAGAGATATAGAATTCGCATAATTGTTTGTCGAATTTTATCTTTCGCTTTATTTTGGAACTATGGGTAATGAATTTGAATTGATAAATGAACTCCGCGGTCGTTTTCCAAAATTTCTGGGAGATGATTGCGCTGTGGTGAATTCTCTCGATGGCAAACTACTGCTGACGACCGATGAAATGGTGGAAAATATCCACTTCAGTCTCGATTATTTTTCTTATGAAGATGTCGGTTATAAGGCGGTATCATCGGCATCATCGGATATCGCCGCTATGGGTGGTGTCGTCGATGGAGTGCTTTTGGCTATCGCTATCCCCGAAAAGTTCGATGGTAAAAATCTCGCTTCTCTTTACGATGGAATCCATACATTTTGCAAGTGCAAAAATATCGAAATTTTCGGTGGGAATATATCACGCACGCAGAACGAGTTTCACATCGTGACGACTGTTCTCGGGCACTGCGAGAGACCGATAATGCGTTCGGGTGCGAAAATCGGCGATACTATATATATCACGGGAACACTCGGCGGAGCGAAGGCAGGATATTTCATAGCATCCGGAAAATTTGATGGCGAAATTTCTCCGCTGGAACGAGATTTGCTCTCGATTCGTCATCGCAGACCGAGAGCTCGCCTCGATGTCGGTAAATTTCTGGGTGAGATAGGCAAAATTTCCGCTATGCTCGATATATCGGATGGTTTCTGGTCCGACCTGATGCATATCGCAGAGGAATCCGATGTCGGAGTGGATATCGAACTCTCGAAAATCCCGCTATATCCCGGTGTGGAAAAAATTGCAAATTGGTTGAACATAGACCCATATATTCTCGCTGCGAGAAGCGGCGAGGAATACGAGCTTTTGTTCACCGCACCTTCAGAAATCGGCGAGCAACTGCAAAAGATACTAATCGACGAGCTCGATGTTCCTATAACCGCTGTCGGCAAAATCACGCAATCGGGTCGAATAGCGAAATTGAACGGCGAAAAAATCCAATCTGAAAAACTGGTGGGATGGGAACACTGAAAATGAAAAATGTTTTTATCCTCGCGGTCATCGTTTTTATAGAAACAGGAGAATATCCAAAATTTTTAGGGAAACTGCTGAAAAAAACACCTATGGATGAAAAATTCTCAATGCGAGATATGTTATCGGATAGACCCATAGAAGCGAGTCCGTTCTATCCCACACTCCGCCGTGTCCGGGCATTATCGAACCCATATCCTTTACGCCCAACTGTCTTTTGATTTTCGACTCGAATAAATCTCCGAGTTGTCCGACAATTCCTGTGATGAAAACGAGTATCCATATTGGTAGTCGATTTTCCTTAGGAAAAATCGCGATAGTTCCAAAAGCGACAGCGATACCAGATAACAATCCCCAGAAAAAACCCTCGATTGTCTTATGCGGCGATATTTTTTCGGCGAGATGATGTTTTCCTGTCAGCGAGCCGCCCCAGTATGCGAATGTATCCACTATCCAGACCATAACTGTCGGCAATATCGCCCAGAAAATCCCGAATTTTCGCACGAAAATAAATGAAGACGGCAGAACTCCACAGTAGAAAAATAAAAACAGAACGAGAGAATTTTTTTCGATTGTGAAATCGATTCTTTCTTTCCCGAGTTCGATAAGAAACAGTATCAAAGCCGATGCGATGAATAGTTCATTCATCATAGGGTAATCGATTTCAGCGGCAAAATGCCATAGAGCCATAAGTAAAAAAAGAACCCAGAATTCGAGATTTGAAATTTTCCCAGTAGTTTTCCGAAATTCAGTAAGTAATCCATAGGAACAGGCGACAACTATCGCGAATAGAAACCATCCACCGAGATATAAACCCACCAAAACAATAGGACCGAATATCAACGCCGATATAATCCTTTTCGGTAATTCGCGCATATATCCATTAAATATGCGAAAATACCGCTGTCAAGAATTTAATACTTCGGTTTCTCTATTTCAATTCGATATAATATGGCACGAGATACCACATATCATCGTTCTGGATATTTCCGAATGTTTCGAAGTCTTGTTTTAATTTTAGAATTTTAGACGAAATGACAAATTTTTTCGCGAGACCGAACCAATCGAATGCCTCATAGGGACTGTATTCACGAATTTTATAATCCCTGCCGAGTTTTAGATGTTTAGCAAATTTATTCTGAACCTGAACGATTCCTGCTATATCGTCCACCAAACCGATTTCGACCGCTTCATCGCCTATGTGAACTTTGCCCTGAGCGATTTTCTCCAACGAATCGGGGCTCAAATTCTGTCGCCCTTTAAGAACCCTGTCCTTGAACAGCGAATACGAATTTTCCATATTTTTTCGCATAACTTCCCTCTGCTTTGTGCTGAATGTATCGGTTATGGAAAAAATATTCGCATTGGGCGACATATAAATCGGTTCTTTTCTCAGCCCGAGTTTATCGTAAAGCCCCCCGATGGTGAATTTCCCTCCGAGGACACCTATCGAGCCTGTTATCGTGCTTAAATCGGCGAAAATCGAATCGCCAGCCGAGGCGATATAGTATCCACCGCTCGCCGCATAAGAACCCATCGAAACCCAGACAGGTTTTTTCTCGGATGCCTTATCGGCAGAATGCCAAATTAAATCCGATGCATAGGCGGACCCTCCAGGAGAATCGATTCGCAATATTATGCCCTTAACCTTGGGGTTTTTAGCAGCCTTCTCGATGAGTTTGACAACAGTTTTATCGCCAGCGGTTCTGTCAGTGATAAATCCGCCCGGACTCGATGCCCCACTGACAATAGAACCCTCTATTGGAATGACCGCAATAATCGGCGGACTGTCCCAGCGATAAGAAATCTCGTTATGCTCGAAAAGATAGGTATTTATCGACTTCGCCTTATCCCAACCGGAGAATTTTTCGAACTCGTCCCAGTATGCAACAGTGTCGATTACGCCGTTATCCTTTGCGGACTTAGCCTGCAATGGACATCGCTCTATCCATCTGCGGACTGTATCCACTGGGACATCTCTACCATCGGCGACTTTTTTCACGATAATCGTGTCGATATTTTCGAGCATCGATGTTATTTCCTCACGCATCTGCGGGCTCATCGAATCGGCAACATACGGCTCTGCCGCGGTCTTATATTCGCCGATGTGTATCATATCCGCCTTGACGCCGATTTTCTCAAAAAAATTCTTATAGTATGTCAATTGGGCACCGATGCCGAAAAAGTTCACCCCGCCCGCCGGCGGAAGGCAAATTTGGTCCGCAAGCGATGTCAGAAACATCGTGCCGTTGCCGAGATTCTCCGCAAATATTTTTATCTTGCCGCCGCGGTTTTTAAATCGCTGCAAAATATCTCGCAACTCCTCGTATTGTGCGAATGTAAATGAAGGTTCTTTCAAGCGAATAATAATCTGTTCGACACTCGGGTCATCGACGATTTTTGCGACTCTCGTAGCGAGCCTGTCGAAACTTTTTCCGCCTAACAGCGATGGCGACTCGGAATACGAACCATCGAGCGTGAGTTTTATCGATTTCGCCCGATATGGCAGAATAGATTTAAATCTCCTCTCAGAAATGACAACAGAAGCACCAGAAATATTGTCGTTATCGCTACTTCCATTATATCCTGATACCGAGATATGTCCGATATCGAAACTTAAACCGAGATATACTTGCTTATTTTCGATATCATACGAGCCGAGCAGATGAATTCCTTTATATGGTATAATCTCGCCGCCGACAATCGCGTTTTTATATTCAAAATCGTGGTTGAAAATGGCATCGCCGTAGATTGTCAAAAATTCTGCATTCGGTCGCAATGCCAATCCTGTGCGGATTTCCTGCCCGAGCGACTTATTCATAACATCGATATTAAAATTGCTCCCAGAATACAGCGAATCGATATTATAGTCCTCGCTGTATGTAGCCCCCCAGGAAAGCCACCTCGCCATATGGGAAATCAGACCGACTCGCCAGGAATGTCTGTGCGCACCGTTTTGAAAATAATACTTGTCGAGATAGCCGATACCGCCCTTTTCTCCGCCGAGCGATAATCCCCACCAAACGGATGTGATACTTTCGTCGCCGTCGCCGATGTCATAACTCGAAACATCGAATCCCAAAGAAATAAAATTATTGGCGAAAATTCCACCGAATTTTTTAGAATCGAAATACTTATCGTCCTTATCGACAAATGCTTCGAACATCGAGCCATCGATGGTGGAAAAATATCCCGGGTTCTGTATTCCGCCGACCGGATTCTCCGAATATGCCACAGAGAACTGCTGTGCCTGTGCAATCACCAGAACGAAAAGAATAGAAATCGCAGCGAAAAAATAATTACGCATAATAACACTCCTGTTTTATTCATTCATAACATATAGACTGAATTTTACAAAAATTGTTTCAATTTTATAATATAATAACTTATTTTATTTTTAGGAATATTTTTAACAAAACTATGAGAAAAATTCGTGAAATATTATCGTCAATTTTTACAGTTCTCTATGC
>CAYRNI010000126.1:0-6554 GCA_964425665.1 uncultured bacterium | reverse complement strand
CTGCGATTAGCATTTATCCGTGCAGGATGCTCCCAAATTTAGGAAACAGATTTTAACAGAGTGAATTATATAAAAAAGGGGTTCAAGATTTTGAACCCCCATTTCGATATTTATTCGCCAGGGCAATTTTCGATACATCGGAGTTCGATTCTTCGGTTTTTTGCTCTGCCGTTTGCGGTGTCGTTGCTCGCGATAGGTTTAGTTGCGCCGTAGCCTTTGACCTGAATTCTCGAACCATCGATACCGTTGCTTATCAACCAATCCCTGACAGCATTGGCTCGCTTGAACGAGAGGTCTACATTATCCTTAACGCCCTTTTGCTTGCATCCCGCACCGATAGAGCGATTATCCGTATGTCCTTCGACGACGATTACCATATTAGGGAATGCTCTCATCATATTGAGTGCATCTTGAAGTTTTATAGATTCCTCCGATGAGATATCCCAAGAGCAGGTCTCGAAATTTATTCTAACAGTAATCGATTCACCTTTTTTGAGTTTTGGCGCTTCCGGGCAACCTGTAGTATCGACCTTTGTTCCTGGCGGAGTTTTCGGACATCTATCGATTCCGTTGTAGACGCCATCGTTATCATCGTCTTTGGGACAGCCTTTGGCATCGACCTCTGCTCGTGGAGGAGTTCTCGGACACTGGTCGATTCCATCGGGGACACCATCGTTATCGGTGTCCTTAGAGCAACCGAGCGAATCCACCCTCGCTCCCAGTGGTGTGCTGGGGCATTTATCGATACCATCATAAACGCCATCGCCATCGCCATCGAGCGGACAGCCATTAGCATCGACAATAGCGCCTTTCGGAGTTCTCGGGCAAGCATCCTGATAGTCGGGAACGCCATCGCCATCGGTATCTTTCGGGCAACCCGTAGCATCGACAATAGCACCTGTCGGTGTTCCTGGACAACGGTCTTTGTCGTCGGGGACGCCATCGCCATCGGAATCGGCTTTGGTGCGTTCACAACCGAACTCGTTGACAGGAGTTCCCATCGGGGTATTCGGGCATTTATCTATACCATCGTAGACGCCGTCCATATCGGAATCGAACGGGCATCCATTGGCATCGACATAAGCACCTTTGGGTGTATTCGGACAGGCGTCCTCGAAATCTGCGACGCCATCGCCATCGCCATCGAGCGGGCAACCTGTTTTCGGGTCCACCTGCGCCCCGTAGGGAGTTCCAGGGCATTTATCGATACCATCGTAGACACCATCGCCATCCTCGTCCGATGGGCAACCGGTGGCATCCACCATAGCTTTATTAGGCGTATTTGGACACATATCCAAACCATCGGGGACACCATCCTGGTCCGAATCGATTGGGCAACCAAATTCATCCACAGTTGCTCCGAACGGTGTATCAGGACATTTGTCCTTGCTATCTACGACACCATCCTTATCGCTGTCCTTTACACCGCCGTAGTAGAAGTTGAGATTAGCCATAACTTGAACATCGCCGCGGAGAGTGTCCATTACTTGGTCGGTGAATTCGTTAGGGAAAAGATACCTTCCTCGAATGCCGACATCGATACCGACATTGCTTATCGGGAAGACCTCGAAACCTAAGGATAGCATTGCAGTAAGCTGATTTGCCTTAAAACTTTTCCATTCGCCACCGGCGGGAATATACGCACTGTCGCTATAATAATCTTTAAACCAATATATATCGAGGTCGTTTCCATTATCGTCCTGAGCTTTCCACATAATCATTCCAAAACCGCCGATGATGTATGGATTAAAAATCGTTTTGGAAAGCGAGCGGAATTTGAAAAATATCTCGAGCGGTGTATAGGTGAATTTTATAGGGAGTGTTTCCGAACGGTCATTTATAATTATAGTTCGCCATTCGATTTTTTTGGAGTATGGCTGATCCTGATAAACAACACCATCGCTTCCTGTCCGCTGTTTCAATTTTCGCCAGGGATAGATAATATTATCGTGAGCGTTCGGGTAGGCGATGGGGCAGTAGAAACTATCCATATTCCACGCGATGTAGTTATATTCATAGGTGAAACCGAGTCCGATTTCGAGGTCATTTGTCAATCCGAATTTGAGATTTCCAGAATATGCTGTGCCAGTGGTTAGAAATACATCGCCATTCAAAGTTCTCTGCATACCCGCACCGACACCAACGCCAAATTTCTGTTTTACCTGTTCGGATACGGCGAGTTCTAAAATTAGAAAAATGATGAGTATAACAACAAATTGCCTTTTCATATCGCCTCCGTTTCTGTTTATTATGTTCAATTCAAAAAGAAAATGATTAAGTCGAACTTTGTCAATTTTTATTTATCAACATCGGATTTTAGATTATCCTCAGGAACAATTGTCTCGTTTTCGTAAGAATTTGTCTCAGTTTCCTTTTGCTTTGGCTGAATGATAAAACCGCCATCCAATATGTTCTCGAGTGGAACTATTGCAATTTCATTGTCGGAGAGATTTTTCAATTTAACGAAAAGCGGAGAAATTTCTAATACGAGCCACCATTTGTTCTCGAAGGAAATTTTATCTCCGATAAAAATCAACTTTTTCGAGTAAATAGTAAAGCCCAGTATATATTGTTTCAGTATCGGAATAAATGAAATTCCAAAAACACTCAACAGGATTAGAAGACCTATACCCGCTATAACATATCCATATTTTGGAATAATCGCTATGAAACCGAGAACGAACAAAATGGATATGAATATCTTCAACAGTGTTCGAAAATTTGAAATTATGTTGGAGTTAATTGTGTTTTCAGAGTTTTGCATATAGTGTCGGAATATTAAGTCGACTATTTTCAAGACGATACGGGCTAATAAATAAAATATGAATCCACCAGCGGCATATCCTAAAACTTTAAGAGCGATAATACCTGCTTTTCCAAGCATTTTAATGCTGAATAATATTGCACTGTCGGTAATTTGTTGTGTCGCAGGATAAAGGTGAAAAATAAATAACAACATAACATAAAATAGAATAACCGCCAATATGGTTCTCGTCCATCGGACGATATTTATGAAGAATAACAGTTCGTCCCTTGCGGGCAATATAGTAAATTTTCCAAGTTTTATCCCCTTAATCAGTTTTCCTTCCTGATAGAGAAGATAATGGACGATTTTCTTTACTATTTTGTTGAGTATTATTATAATGACGACAAAAACGATGGGTGCGAGCAATGCTAATAGGAGTTTAAAAAGGTCGTTCCAACTCAACTTCGATTTTTTAGGCGGATTATTTATAATATCGGTCAATTGCTGGCAGGCATCTTGAGCTAAAATCTCCGCAGAGTCCCCGAGTGAATTCGAGAAACATACCAAAGTCAAAGTGTCATACTCCACACACCAGCCGGAATCCGTTCGTTCGACGAATATATTTTGCGAATTTCCCGCACCGCTTTCGATTATAGAACCGATTATGTGTTCGATTCTTTGCTTTTGAGCGGAATTTTCGACAGTGAAAAGTGTCTCCTCACGAACGATGACAAATTCATTCGCCCTGAGCAAAGAAATAGAAAAAACAAGAAGCAATATGATATTTAATTTCTTTAATCTCATTCAGCCTCTTCGATATTTAATATTGAAAAGTTTTCGATTACAGGATTTGAAAGAACCTTATCCGCTATTTCCAGTGCTATTTTTTTTGCATCCGCAGGGCTTTCCGATTCGATTTCTATCGAGAAAAGTTTTGCCGTATCGACTTTTTTTATCGATTCATATCCTAATCGTTTGAGTGCTTCGGAAATCGTATTGCCCTCAGGGTCTAAAACGCCTTTTTTCCGTCTGACCACCACATCAATAAGAAATTTCATCGCGATTTTCCTCCCTGTCCGTTTTTTTTACCATCCAATATAGTTCCCTGATGAAACCTTGCAATATATAAATAGCAACAATCGGGAAAATAAACCATCTCGGTCTGATTAGCAGTGCGATTATAACCGCTGCCAGAACAATCACCTTCCAACTGAATCCCTTAATCGATAGGAAAAGTGGATTCGCAGGGTATCTGACATTGGAAATCATCAGCCAAGACAGAAGCACCATTGCCGGCGTGAAATAGTGAGTGAATTTAATTTCGCCCCAGATAGAATTTGTGAATAGAATAAAACTCGCCACGAAAATTGCTGCAAGAGGAATCGGTAATCCCTGAAAATCATTTTTTTTATGCGGAGATGCCGTGATATTGTATCTCGCCAATCGAACTGCCCCAGAAATCAGAAATATCAGAGGTATTATGAAACCCCAGTTTTTGAAATTGTAAATTCCCAGAGAGAACAGTAAAATTCCCGGTGCTACTCCGAATGTTAAAAAATCGGCTAAACTGTCCAGTTGAACTCCGAATTCGGTAGTTCCGTGGGTCAGTCTGGCAACTTTGCCATCGAGTAAATCGAAAAAACCGCCGAGAATAATGAGCCAAGCTCCGCTAACGATATTCCCCGATGTGCTGTGCAGTATAGACACAAAACCAGCAAACATATTGCCCACAGTAAATACGCCCGGGACAACTGGGATGAATTTTTTAAATTTCCTTTTCGCCATATAAATGCTTCAAAATATAGTTAGATTTACAAAGAATTTCTTTTTTTTGAAAAGTCAAAGGATTTCTGAACGGAGAGATTAATGAATTATCCGAATGGTTGCACAATTTTTGCATTTGACATTCGAATTTTACAATTTAATATAGTTGAATGAATCATATTTCAAGGAGATACTATGAGCGAAAAAGTTCTTTTATCGGGTAATGAGGCTATAGCCCGCGGTGCCTATGAGGCGGGGGTTCATTTTGCATCGGCGTATCCTGGGACGCCATCCACAGAAATTCTCGAGAATGTAGCGAAGCATTACAGCGATGTAATCAAGTGTCAATGGTCCACCAACGAGAAGGTTGCTGTGGAAGTAGCCATAGGAGCTGCGTTCGGTGGAGCGAGAACATTGGTCGCTATGAAGCATGTCGGGGTGAATGTCGCCGCCGACCCGCTGTTCACACTGTCGGAGACGGGAGTAAATGGCGGGTTCGTCATCGTTTCTGCCGATGACCCCGGTATGCATTCATCCCAGAACGAGCAGGATAACCGCAGGTATGCAAAATTCGCTAAGATGGCATTGGTCGAACCATCAGATTCCGCAGAAGCGAAGGAGTTTGTGTCCTATGCGATGGATATTTCCGAAAAGTTCGATATCCCCGTTATGATGAGAATCGGCACGAGAATCGCTCATTCGAAAAGTCTCGTCCCGCTCGGCGATAGAAAAGATGTCCCAATAAAAGATTATACGCCGAATATCCCAAAGCGTGTCGTTATTCCATCGAATGCGAGAGTTCTTCATAAAAAACTCGAACAGAGACTCGCTGAATTGAAAGAGTATGCTAACGATTCGCCACTGAACCGAATCGAAGCGGGGAATTATACCCGCGATGGCAAGAAAATCGGTATCATCACCAGTGGGATTTCCTATCAGTATGCGAAGGAAGTTTTTCCCGATGCCGCTGTGTTGAAACTCGGAATGAGTTTCCCATTTCCCGATAGACTCGCAAAGAAATTCTGCGATTCTGTCGATGAAATATGGGTAATCGAGGAGAACGAGCCGTTTCTCGAGGAGGAGTTGAAACTCGCCGGTCTCGGCGATAAAATCACAATCGGCAAGAACAAAATCCCTGTCTGCGGTGAATTGAATCAACGGATTATCAGGGAGGCGATACTCGGCGAGAAATCTCGAACTCCGAACATAGATTTATCCGAACTTCCCGCGAGACCGCCGGTGCTTTGTCCGGGATGTCCGCATCGAGGACTTTTCTATGTCGCAGAGAAGATGAAACTTCACGGAACAACAGATATCGGATGCTACACGCTCGGTGTTATTCCGCCATTGAATCAAGGCGAAACCTGTATCTGTATGGGTGCATCGATCGGTGTCGCATTCGGAATCGGTATCGCTCAGGGTAAAGAGGTCGGCAAAAAATTTTTAGCGTATATCGGCGATTCGACATTTCTCCACAGCGGAATGACAGAACTCGTCAATCTCGCATACAATAAAGGCAACGAGGTCGTCTGCATACTCGACAATTCCACCACTGCGATGACAGGGCATCAACCTCACCCGGGAACTGGAACGACAATCACAGGCGAACCGACATTCAAAGCGGACTATGCCGAAATCTCGAAAGCATTGGGTATCGAGAAAGTTTATAAGACGAACGCATACGATTTAAAAGAAATCGAGAAGGCACTCAAAGAAGCCACATCCACAGATGAACCTGCGGTGATTATCAATCGGGGAAGATGTATCCTTTTGGATTGGAAAAAACTGGATATTACGCCGTTCCGTGTCGACCCCGAGAAATGCACATCTTGCGGATTGTGTTTGCGGGTAGGTTGCCCGGCAATATACAAAGACCCCGATACGGGTAAAGCCGTCATCGATGAATTTCTGTGTGCGGGAAATCACTGCACGATTTGCGCTCAGGTCTGTCCGTTCGATGCCATCGGTCCAGCAGAATAAAATGCGATACTAATTCGTTTATTACTCCGCTATAACTCGCTGTTCCACCGGAGCGGTCGAAAGT
>CAYRNI010000125.1:5423-6633 GCA_964425665.1 uncultured bacterium | reverse complement strand
TTCATTTGGACGCCCGATAAAAATATTTCATCTGGGATATATTTCGTGCGGGCAAAATTTAGCGATGGAACGACACTCACTAAACGGATTATTTACTCGAAATGATTGGTTTCGAATACAGCATTGACGCAGGAATATTTTTTCTTATTTTGTCTTTATGGCGAAGAAAAGTGACATATTTGCTCCGAAGCCTGTAAATAGCGAAATCAAAGAGGAAGAGACGCTTCGTCCGAAACATTTGAGCGAGTTCATCGGGCAGGAGAAACTCAAGCGGAAACTCGCTACTTATATTGCGGCGGCGAAGGAGCGAGGCGAATCGTTAGACCATATTATTTTCTATGGACCGCCGGGGCTCGGCAAGACCACTCTCGCGCACATTATAGCGGCGGAAATGGGCTCCGAAATCAAAGTCACCGCGGGACCGATTCTCGAAAGGCCTGTGGACCTCGTGGGTTTGCTCTCATCTCTTGCCGATGGCGATGTTCTATTCATAGATGAAATCCACCGAACCCCGCGAAATGTCGAGGAATTTTTATACCCGGCGATGGAGGATTTCTGCCTCGACATCGTAATCGATAAAGGACCGAGTGCGAGAACTGTCAGGCTGAATTTATCGCACTTCACACTCGTTGGTTCGACGACCCGAGCGGGTTTGATAACTGCACCGCTTCGGTCTCGTTTCGGGATAGTGGAGCGAATCGACTATTATCCGCCGGAGGAACTTTTCCAGATAGTTATGCGCTCGGCGAGGATTATGAATATAGAGACCGATATGGAAGGAGCGATGGAGATTTCCCGCAGGGCGCGTGGCACTCCTCGAATAGCCAACCGAATTTTGCGAAGGGTTCGCGATTTCGCTCAGGTTCACGGCGGAGGAGTGATAACGAGCGAGGTCGCCAAGGCGGCACTCGATATGCTCGAAATCGACCCGGAGGGTCTCGATGAAATGGATAAGAGGATTCTTCGCACTATAATAGAGAAATTCAACGGCGGACCCGTAGGTATCAAGACGATTTCCGTTGCCGTCGGCGAGGATGAAGGCACAATCGAGGAACTATACGAACCATACCTTATCCAGCACGGGTTTCTCGCCCGCACACAGCGAGGCAGAGTCGCTACGCCGTTAGCATATAAACATCTCGGTCTTTCGCAATCTACCGGGTTGCCACTGTTCGAATCTTGATATGTAGGAGAGGTCTCCCGACCTCGA
>CAYRNI010000125.1:0-5323 GCA_964425665.1 uncultured bacterium | reverse complement strand
AATTTCATAATTTTTTGGTAAAATTGTAGGAGAGGTCTCCCGACCTCGATTGATTAAAAATTTGACATCGATTATGAATGTATGTTCGGCATCGGGAGATGCCTCCTACCCGATAGGATGTTTTTCAAAAAGAGTTTTGTTCGGCATTAAAATAATTGTTCCGATTGCAATCAAAATTGCGAGCGTTGCCACTGCGATTCTATATGCTGCAAATAGATTCCATCCGCCGAAAATCAGTATAATCGTTCCCCAGATGAGCGGACCGGTGATTGCGGCGGCTTTGCCAGAAAGGGAATATAGTCCGAAATATCTTCCGACATTTTCTGCGGGAGCGATTTTCAATAGATAAGGTCGCGATGTTGTCCAGACACCGCCGAGCATTATCCCAATCCAGCAGCCGATAGGATAGAAAAGCCATCTATACGGGAAAATAGCCAATACTATTAGCCCGATTATCCATCCGTATAGGACGAGCATCAGCGATTGATGAGGACCGAGCCAATCGGTGATTTTGCCCCAGATAATCGAGCCGAATACCGCCGCTGTGGTTGCAATCACGAAAAATACTATTTTGGCAGAGTCGGGCATACCCATCGCTTTCTCGGCGAAAACACCCATAAATACTATCGCCGTCTCGACCCCCTCCTCGAAGAAAAAACGCGACACGATGAATCTTCGGATACCGGGATATCGCCTCGTATCCGAAAATGTTTCCCATATTTTTTTGAAAGGATGACGATTTACCGTATCGACAGGATATTTCGACCTTCGCTCATCTCTGAGATAGTAAATCAATGTCGGTAGAGCGAATATCGCGAATAATATAGCGGTCGGTGTGAATGTGGCGATTCTTCCGCCCGCGGGGATGAAAGTATTCAATCCGAATATTTTTCCTGTGTTGAATGGCATCACTAAAATCATTCCCACAATCGAGCCGACATATCCGAGAGCAGTTCCGAGACCGCTGATTTTTCCCCATCTGCTTTCTGGACCGACCCGCGGAAGCAACGAGTTATAAAATGTCAGCGAGAGTTGATAGAAATAGTTCGCGAAGATGAATGCTATCACGACGGGTAATATCGCTCCGAGTTCAGCAGAAAAGCCGATTGCCAAAGTTCCGATTGCACATAAACTCGCGGATATTATAAACAGTGGCATTCGCTTGCCCGTTCTGTCGGAGAATATGCCGAATATCGGTGCGGTTAGAACGATTAATAGTTGTGAAATCGAGTTCGCCAGACCGACATAGATGTCCTTTCCGCCGAGGTCGGAGACAATCAACAGCGGGAAATAGAGCGAGACCACATTCATCGAAAATATAGTATCGGCGAAGTCGTAAATTCCCCATATAAATTCGCGAGATTTTTGACGAATTTTCATTTGGAATTTTTTATCATTCAGAGTTGACCGAACACATCTTTAACTATCATTTTACCTGTGCCATCGTCGCGGATAAAAATCTGACGGTTAGTCGCTGGGAATTCCTCGCTCGGCGACCACACACCCTCCTTGCCCGAATTGGTGTATTTGTATTGGATTGAGCTATTCTCTGGGAAATCGAATTCGATTGTCCATATGCCATCGCCGGCTTTTTCATCGCCGTTTTTGCCATCGTCGTGCATCTTTACTTTATTAGGTGTCCAGTTGGCAAGTTCTGGTTTATCGCCGACGATGTATATCGCATCGGGAACTTTTTGGGCGGTAGCATCACAGGTGAAAATTACTTTAACCATTTTTGCACCTTGTGCCATAGTTCCGCTTGCACCGCCAGAACCCGATGTATTGCTTATGATGGGATTGAATTTTGGAACCGTGCCGCGCCATCCTGCTTTCATCATAAACTTGAACACACCGTTTAGGTGAGAAAGATATGCGTTGTCGAATGGTTCATCGCCGCCGGGAGCTCCTTGGTCGGCACCATACCACCAGAACCAATCGCTGCCTTCCGCTGCATACATTTCCTCCCACGCCTTATGTATCCAATATGCTCTGTCCTTTTTGCTATCGGATGGCGGTTCAGATTTCGGGTCGGGAGGTGGAAAACCCGATTTCCCAAGTGCACGGCGAGTTGTCAGAAGATATTCCCACGCGAGATTTTCCTCCTGTTCGCCAATCCAAGTATCGAAATTCGCATTTATCCACGAACCTGGCCAAAGAGGTTCTAATTCCTTCATTTTTTCGATTGGATGTGGCGATATTCCTCGCTGAGGATTGCCGAGAATATACTCGCTCGTGGTCACAGTGATTATTTTTCCTTCTTCTTGCAGTTTTGTCAATTTGCGATAGAGCGCGTTGAGAAAATCCTTGCCGTCCATATCGAGACGATACCATTCCCAAGCATTTTCGCCATCGAGAATTACTGTGAGCAATCTATCTTCGTTAGGCGAGGCGAATCTTATGACCGAACGGATGAAATCGTCGGCGGCTTCCTCGCCTGTTTTTCTCTGATATTTGAAACCGATTTTGTCGGAGAGCTCCGTGTTGCGGAAAACGATTGACATCGCATTTTTCAAATCCTTCGTGCCGATTTCTTTGTCGCTGTCCACTCGATACGGATAATACACGGGTTGGTTCGGCGGAGTAGATTTATAGAGAACTCCATCGCCTGTTGCCATCCATTTTATTCCATTTTTAACCATAATCGGAACGATATCCTCGGATACCGAACCTTCCCCAGGCCACATACCATAAGGTTTCTGTCCGAACATATCGGTATAGAATTTTACCGCCTTAGCGACCTGAGCATCGGCATCCTCGGGATAGTGGAATCTTGTGGGAAGAGGAACATTCGGTATGCAAATTTTCGCCACATCGGTATCGTATATAAGGGGTAAAATCGGATGATAATATGGTGTGGTTATAATTTCGATTTGCCCTGTGTGTTTCTCGGGATTAAACATCAGTTTCTTATGAATCGGCACCACAGCGGAACATACTTTATAGACCTCGGCTATTATTCTATTGCAATCGTCCTCGGTGATTTTGTGCTGTAGATAGAATTTTCCATCTTTTTCTTCGACGAGGTCTGATAGGTCGCAGGTGTATCCTGTGGCTAATTTCACTGGACCTCGCAGAAAATCGGGGTCGAACCACGCGAGATAGTGCCAAAATTTTATCTCTCTTTTCTCATCGACAGTAAATTTTTTGCCTTTATCTTTCAGTTTCCTGTATTCTGGGAATCTTTTGAGCATAACATCGGAAATTCCGAACGAGTTCCAGGGATTTTTGTAGAGGTGAGCATCGTCATCGGCGGTGAAATCTTTCGTCGGCTTGAGAGCCATATCTATCCACGGGTCGGTTTTACCGGACATTTCGGCGAAATATCTTTTCGCATCCACGCGGTTTTTATTCAAATCGACATACGGTTTCAACCTATCCACATAATATTCTTGCAGTTGGAACAATAGCACCGATGTCAGATTTATCGTGCAGTGGATATCGGGATATTTTCCGATTGTGGCAGCCATATCGTAATAATCTTTCGTCGCGTGAGCTCGCACCCACGGACCGCGAAGCTGGTCATTGACAGGGTCGAGATATAACGGCTGATGCTGATGCCAGATTATGTTGAGGTAGATTTTGCCATTCACATCGTAATCGTCGGAAAGTTTTACATTCTTACGAACCTCGCCCATAATAACTTTACCATCCTTCGTTATAGTTATAACCGAATTGAATCCGCCGTAGTTGTCATCGACCTTTTCGGGATTTTTGGGGTCGTATTTCCAATCCTTGCCATCGACGACGAACTTGTATTGATATGTGCCCGGTTTGAGCGGATACTCGATTGTCCACATACCATCGGCGGATTTTTTCATAGCATCCTTCGTCGGTGCCCAGTTGTTGAACTCGCCGGCAAGATATACGACGCTCGCATTTGGAGCGTAAAAAGAAAAAATCACTCCATTATCGCCCATTTTCGGCTGAGCGAACAAAATCGCCGCGAGAACTAAAACAGAAATCAAAATATATCGCATTTTATCCCCCTATTTTGCTTTATAATTATAATTAAAATTGAAAATATCGTTTTATCAAGCGAAATATGATTTCGATTTAAGTTATTTCGATAATGGGCATTTTACCACCAGTGCGGATATTTATGGAAATATAACTTCTATCAAATTCAATATATAAAACTTCAAAACAAAACTTGACTTATGATTTTTATTTTATAAATTGCTTTTTGAAAGAAAAATTTGTAAAAAAACAGGAGGTTCATTATGCGTTGGCTCATTAGGTTGTTTGTTCTTTGTGCGGTTATTTCAACACTGGCTTTTGGTCAGTCTATAACAGTCGACTGGACTTCACCTACCGATAGTTCGGTGCTTAGTTTCGATAGTGGACAGTGGTGGTTTCATCCTTCCCTTGGTGGACCTGCCGATTCCGTGTTTCATGTGAATTTCTATGGTTATTCTGGATTCGATACGACTTCTCTGTGGATAAAAATCAGCAGGAACGGTGAACCATTCGAGGAAATCACGGGGTATCATACCGAGTTCGTTTATGATAATGCAAATGCCGAGGGAAGTTTTAGACTGTTGGGGCTCGAAGGCGGTGGTTCTTATGAACTCTGTGCCCATATCGCTAATATGTATGGCGATACCGCAACAGGTTGTGTGCAATTTTTTACCGAATCGATAAGGGATACCTGTTCCCCCGAAGTAGTCGGGTGGAATCCAAACCCAGATACGACTTGTTATGATGGGTATGTGAGCGTTGTTATTTGCGATAACAGTCTCGATTGCTCCCAAATTACAGATGTCGACCCTTCATCTATTCAACTTATGCTTAATATTCCAGGTATTACAGAACCTATAGATATAACATCCCATACTTACACATACTCCACGGGCGGTCCTCACTGTGTAGAGGTCGATTTCAATCCAGATTATCCTTGCGATTCGCTCAATTACCTTATTCAGCCCGGCACCGATATCCAATTTTGTGTTTCCGCTGCTGATTATGCTGGTAATGCGATACTAGAACCGGATTGTATAACTTATACCGTTTGCCCCGATACCTGTTCGCCAGAGGTTTATAATCCGAGCCTATCGGATACGATGCTTGAGTTCGATGGCACTTGGCATTTGCCCTCGGGCGATACTGTGTGGACATTTGGTTTCGATGACCATTATTCTGAATGTGTTCCCACTCCTTTCGATACTGCGACAATCGGTATTTTGATTAGAGATTGTGGCGATACGACTTGGCGTTTTGTTCAGGCACCTCATATCGCGATAAATCTCGACCCTGGATATTGCCGTCTCGGTGGTTCTGCATCGGGTTTATTTGATGACCTCGGTCTCGAATGTGGACATTGCTA
>CAYRNI010000124.1:0-6637 GCA_964425665.1 uncultured bacterium | reverse complement strand
TTCGCTTTTTCCTTTATAAAATCGATTAACTTTAATTGTTCTTCATTTAAGTTATCGAGAATAGTTTCTGGCTCTGGTTTCGATTCAACAAAATGTTCCGTAAATCCTGTTTTCAATCTTTTCAGCGCCTCTTCGATTTCATCTTTAGGATATTTCTTTTCAAAGTGCTGATAAATATCCTCCGCCAATTTGCTCTGAAATTCGGCTATATATTTTTCCACCGCTTTTTCCGCCATACTGCGAAATGTATATCTTTGAAGTTTTCCACTAATAACCGCATCGAAAGAGAGCAATTCGAACTTATCATTAATTCCGCTCTCGAGGTCGAACTCTAACACCGGTTCTTTTTTGTCGTTCGAAATTATTTTCCACTGTGTTCCGTTCGTATAGATAAGCCATTTCGCTTTTTTTATGAGTGTTCCGTAACTTTCTAGTTGCTTGATGAACGAGTCTGAAAATTTTGTGCCTAATGACTTGACTTCAATTAATATGGTCGGTTCGCTTCCAAAACCATCGGAGAACAATGCAATATCTACCTCCTGTGTTCCTTTATAACCTTTAACGGAGTATTTGGTCATCAATGTTTTATTAAACATCGACCATCCCAAAATATTCAATATCGGTCTTACGATTACATTTACAGTATGGTCCTCGTTTGCCTGTTTGCCAAGACTCTTTATAATTTTTATTCCTTCTCTGTATGCACGCATAATTTCATCCGTCATATTTTCCTCCTATAATCTCGCTTTTCCCTTTTACATTAAATAATATTATTTTGATAAAATGGCAACAGTAAGATTTTTCTCATCCCTTTTCAAAATATTTCATAGTCAAAAATTTTTTGAGGTAAAAGGTTTCCTCTCACTGTATTTTTACACATTACATTTCAGCCATCTTCGCTTGCCGATTTTTATTATGCAATTTTTAGGCTCGAGGACAAAATGCTCGTCGGTTATCGGTTCGCCATCGATTTTTATCGCTTTCTGCCGAATCAATCGCCTGACCTCGCTCTTGCTCGAACTCAGTCCTGCTTGCACGATAATATCGACAAGATTGGTCGGCTCGCTCAAATGAAATTCCGGAATATCGTCGGGTATTTGCTTTTGCGAAAACACCTTTTCAAAATGCGATTTCGCTTCATCCGCCGATTTTCTGTTATAATACATTCGCACGATTTCCCAGCCGAGACGCTTCTTCAATTCCATCGGATTGACCGAACTATCTTTCAACATCACAGAGATTTTGTCCAATTCGGATTTCGGCAAATCTGTGGTCAATATGAAATAATCCATAATCAACGCATCGGGAATGGACATAATCTTACCGAACATATCATCTGGTGAATCCTCGAACGCGATATAATTTCCGAGGGATTTGGACATCTTTTGGACGCCATCGGTTCCGACGAGAAGTGGCATCGTGATAATTGCCTGTGGCTTTTGACCGAATTCCGTTTGGATGGAGCGACCGACGAGGAGATTGAATTTCTGGTCGGTGCCGCCGAGTTCGATATCCGCTTCGAGTGCTACCGAATCGTATGCCTGTGCGAGTGGATATAGAAATTCGTGGATGAAAATCGGTGTCTGGCTTCTGTATCGTTTTTCGAAATCGTCCCGTTCGAGCATTCTCGCAACTGTATACTTCGATGCGAGTTTTATTACATCGGCGAAGTTCAACTGGGAGAGCCATTCAGAATTGAATCGTATTTCGAGTTTTTCGAGGTCGAGAACTTTGCCTGCCTGCTGGACATAGGTCTCGGCATTTTTTCGAGTTTGTTCACGAGACAATGCTGGGCGAGTTTTACTCTTTCCCGATGGGTCTCCAATCATCGCTGTGAAATCGCCGATAACAAGTATTGCTTTATGCCCGAGGTCCTGAAACTGACGAAGTTTCCGGAGAACTACCGAATGCCCGAGATGTAAATCGGGTGCCGATGGGTCACATCCGAGTTTCACACGAAGCGGTTTATTGTTTTCGATGGAAAACTTTAATTTATCCAATAATTCATCCTCTGGAATTACATCGACAGTTCCGATTTTTATCAATTCGAGTTGTTTTTCTGCTGGCAAAAAATTCATCAAAACCCCCTTAATTAGGCACCGAATTTTCATTTAAGGTTATCTATTTATAAAATTATATAATTCCGCAATAAAAGGCAATAAATGTTATTGGAAACTTAGAAAATGATTACAGTATCGGAATGTTTTTAATAGAATTTTCTAAATCTGTTTAATCGGTCTCGGTTTGGAATATAAAAAACCCAGCCATCTTCAATGACTGGGACACAAATTTCTACTCTGCAACACTTCCCAAAATGATTTATCAACTCGCGTATAGTAAGGTTCGCTTGTTCCACTCGTTCCTTTATACTGCCTTGCTCTGCCTCGTATTGGAAATCAGCAAACAACTGTTTGTTTATACTTTAATATGAGGTCTGCAATACCATCGTAATCGACAATTTCAAAATTCTTATCATCGGTTTTTATTGCTCTTGCTCTAAGGCACTCTCCACCAGCATAGATTTTCACGCCTTTTTCCACAAGATTTTTCAATGTATCACCTGGATTTTTCAGTATATTGACACCACATTGGAGAAATAATATAGCATCGCCTTTTTCAGCGAGTTCAAAATCTAAATATGGTTCTGTCCTTTGAAATGGAGAGCAAGTTATGAGATAAAGCACATTCATTTTTTTCTCCTTATCCTTATGTAAATGTTATTACAGCATCTGCTTCATTTATCATTTTCCGTAATGCATCAGTATCGAGCATATTGGCTTCGATAATTTCGTCCTTTTTAATTCCCCTTTTCTCCATCGATTCCTTATGGATATACAGTTTCGCTCCGAACTCGCCTATGCTCTTATAAGCTAATTCGAGACTTTGCATCTCTATTACCGATGGGTCTTGCCCTTTAATAGCGGCAAATACCCCATCTTCTACGAGCACGGCACTCGTATCGACATCCATACCAGCGAGACCGATAATCGTCCTATATGCTTCTCCTGGGGATGCCATTCCATAAGTGCAAGATTTTACTAGAACACATACCTTTTTCATATAATCTCCTTTAAAAGCCGAAACTTAAAAATCTGTCTGATTTTTCTATAAGCGAAACAAGAAATGCCATCCCAGCGTGTTTAGCACTCTCTATCGTATCACTCTTCTTTTGCCCTCTGAACTTCGCACAGATTCCACAGAGTTTGATTTCAGCACCCAAATCTATTAGTTCCTTCATCCTATCCCTGATATTTCTTTCACCGGGAGGATTAATCTTGCTGTTGACATTTAAAACTCCATCTTCGTAGAGAAATGCTTTAACATTATGTCCCTTTTTCAGCAACCTTTTTGCTATCTCATAAAATGTGTCGACATTTTGAGAAGTATAAGGTCCTGTTCTTATCATAAAACCGACTGTCATATTCCCCTCCTTAAAATGTCAGAACAAGGTCAGATTTAAATGCGTGGTCGAGAGCAGCAGCAGCACCAACGGGCTTCACACCATCGACTAAATCATCTTCCGATACGCCCATAACCTTCATAGCGAGCGAGCAAGCTGTCAAGTGAACTCCTAGTTCTTTCGCCTGCGACAACAATTCCGTAAGTGGAGGAGCACCTGCCATATTTATTTTTTCAGCACCGCCTTTCTTAACTGCATTCAGTCCGCTCATCGTGAAGAACATTATGACTTCCTTATCCATTCCGCCGCCCACTGTTGCCATAATGAATGCTTTGTAAATGTTTTCAGGTGCATCGGAACCCGCGACAACCACCATTGTTTGTTTATCTGCCATCTTAGAACCTCTCCTTCTTTCGTGATTTGTTTTGTTATGCTTTCTTCCTAATGTAGAATTTCAAATAATCTTCTTCTTCCTCTTGCCCGAGAAACTCATGCCCTGTCTGTTCACACCAGGCAGGAAAATCTTCTTCTCCACCGGGGTCATCGGCAAGAACTTCCAGCACTTGACCGACTTCGAGCTCCTTGATTTTCTTAGATGCCTTTAAAATCGGCATAGGGCAGGATAATCCCCTGCAGTCCAATGAGACATCATATTCCATATAACCCTCCTTTTTACATAGACTTGTGAAAATATTCGCATAGTTTATTAAATGTTCAAAAGGTTTATATGTCAAATCAATATTGTGTGAAAATATTCACATAATTATTAAAAAATTATTAGGATAATTCCAATCGCTATAATAAATTTATAGATTTATTAATTCAACATTCGATTATCATTATGACGACTGTGATTTTCAAAAAAGAACCGAACTACGATGTCAGCAAACTCTACGATGATTTTGCTAAAATGCTAAAAATTGGCAATTTCTATGATAGGATAGAAAAAGGTTATAAAATCTTACTGAAGCCGAATTTACTCTCTGCGCGAACTCCCGATTCAGCCGTTACTACCAATCCAGCAGTAATCGAAGCATTCGCGAGGATATTGCTCGAACTCGGTGCGACGCCTATAATCGCCGATTCCCCCGGCGGTGCGATTCGAGGAACACATAGAGTTCTGGAGAACACAGGTATGCTCGAAATCGCCAGAAAACTCGGAATAAAAGCAGTTTCACTGGAATCTTACGGCGCAACCGAGAAAAAACTACCAGATGGCGAAAATCTTCATATATCAAAAATAATCGATGAAGTCGATGGAATAATAAATATCGCAAAATTGAAAACTCACAGTCTCGTCGAGATGACACTCGCAGTCAAAAATCTCTATGGGCTCGTCCCCGGATTCCGCAAAGCAGAATATCACAAAATATACCCATCACCGCAAAGATTTGCAAAACTTATCGTCGAACTTTACTCTGCCATCGAGCATAAACTAATATTTTCGATTATCGACGGAATTATCGGTATGGATGGCAATGGACCATCATCTGGCAGGGTGCGAAAGTTTGAACTTCTCGCACTTTCGGATAACGCTCCCGCTCTCGACTTTGAAATCGAGAAAATGGCACCGCTGAAATCGCATTCGCCGATTGTGAAGGAATTACTCAAACGCGACCTCGTTCCGCAACACGATGTGAAATGGCTCGGCGAGAAAATAGAGCATTTCGAAAATTTCAAAGTGCCATCGAATTGGTATTTCTACCTCGCACCTGCATTTCTAACAAAAATTTTAGGCAAATTGGTCCGCGTCGCCCCCGATGTCGAGGATGAAAAATGTATCCACTGCGGAGATTGTATGAACAGTTGCCCGGTCGGTGCAATTTCGATGGAAATCGGGAAAACACCGCCGAGATTCGATTACAAAAAGTGCATAAGATGTCTATGCTGCCACGAAATCTGCCCCACTAAGGCAATCGTATTCAAAAAATCGTTTCTGGCAAAGTTCATCAAATAATACCTGCTCGATATTTTTCCGCACTCGTTCTAAATCCTGACAAAATGCAGCAGAATAATGAAACAATGCTCAAAATGAATTTAGATATGGTCTGCTACGGCTTTTGCCATCTCGATTGTGGAATTCGAACCGCCCATATCGTAGGTCCTGACCTTTTCCTCCTCGATAACCGCAGCCACAGCGTTTAGAATAGCATCGGCTTTGTCCTTCTCGCCGAGCCAATCGAGCATAAGCCTCGCCGCCAAAATCATCGCTGTCGGATTGACCTTATACTGCCCCGCATACTTTGGAGCACTGCCGTGAGTAGGTTCGAAAACACCGTAATCATCCCCGATATTTCCGCTCGATGCAAAACCCAATCCGCCGACAAGTTGAGCCGAAAGGTCGGAAATTATGTCGCCGAACATATTCGATGACACCAAAACCGAGTAGTTCTGCGGATTTTTCACGAGCCACATCGCCATAGCATCGACATTCGTCTCCCACAGTTCCACAGGCGCATACTCGGGTGCTATCTGCCGAGCGAGTTCAACCATCATCCCCGATGTCTCGCGGATGACATTCGGTTTCTCGACGACCGTAACCGATTCGAGATTATTTTTCTTCGCATACTCGAACGCCGCCCGCAAAATCCTCTCGCAGCCGTTGCGGGTGAATATTCGGCACGATATCGCGAGTTCATCGTTCGGGACATCCTCATATTTCGCCATATTTTTGGATGTTTCGAGCATCACCTGTTTCAATTTATCGGGAACAGGACGAAATTCCACTCCGGAATATAAACCCTCGGTGTTCTCACGGAAAATCACGAGGTCGATATCGTCGCGGTAGTTGAGCGGATTGCCCTTAAACGCCTTGCAGGGACGAAGATTTATGTAAAGGTCGAACATCTGGCGAAGTCTCACAATCGGCGAGCGATAAACCAATCCTTTGCCTTGAAGTTCCTGTATCAATTCCTTCTGTGCCTCGTCCTTCGGCTTCGATGTAATCGCACCGAACAGACAGGCATCGGTGTTTCTCAAAAGTTCGATAGTTCGTTGGGGCAGCGGGTCGCCCTCGGTTCGCCAGAACTCCCAGCCGATATCTCCATAGATATATTCGGCATCGAGACCGACCTTGTCCAGAACGAGCATCGCCGCTTCCATAACATCCTTGCCGACACCATCGCCGGGCAGCACCGCAATTTTATACTTCGCCATAAACCCTCCTGTTTTGCATTATATTTCCTAATACCGAATGAAAACACTATTCGATTTCAGTCAATAAAAATTTGAATTATG
>CAYRNI010000123.1:0-6650 GCA_964425665.1 uncultured bacterium | reverse complement strand
GTGCTGCTATTCAATTGCTGTGGTTTTTTGGAGTAAGCATCTTCAATATCTGATTTGGCGTTCGGTTATTTTTTTGTGTATATTAGTCAAAAGCACACAAACAATTATCACCTTTTACATATATTTTAATCAGCAACAGTAAATACTCACGCAATCATTACCAGTAGTGATATAATCCGATGTCTTTTGAAATTCCCTAAATTCTATTTTCGAAAATCATACAATTCCCAGCCAGTGAGCGACCTTAGGACCGATACCAGCCATATTCAACGATATAGGAACGAGCAGAACACCGAGGCAATTCAGCCGTCTCGAACCGAACAGAACGGGCAATAATCCGATTGCTGTGGAAACGGTCATAATCAAAAGTCCCATCCATCGGGTCATTCCGAAAACCACCAGCAGTAAAATTACGAGCGTGATTTCCGAAATCAATCGATAATTTACCTGATGAACGATTTTTGCGAACCATTTAGAAAGGAAATGAAGCAGAATAAATGCGATACCTCCCGCGAACACCATCGTAGCGAGAGCGAGCCAATATTCCTGAATAGTATGCACCGAGAACAGCGGCGAGACCATCGCCACGAGACCGCCTTTGCCCATTCTCTTGCCGGGAATGAAAAAGAATAGAAATGCACCGACATAATAGACCGTTTTAGATACACCTTGCGACATCACGAAAATTCTGCTGTCCCTTTGAGCGGTTGCCTGCCCAGCTAAAAGTCCCCCCATACCCGCGGTCATTATCGGGAACAAAGCGGCAATCAATCCGCCGAGACCACCAGCGATTGTCGAGCGAAGTGCAACACTCGGCGTAACATCGATTGATTTCGCAATATGTTGTTTAGGTATTTTCTGTCGCGATACGATATTCAAAAGCACTGCTGGCACAGCGAAAAGTCCTACAAACACCGGTAAAAGACTTTGGAAAGACGACCTGACAGGGATTAATGTCTTATTGAAAACAATTAGTCCCAAAAATCCAGATAGTGCAAATGTCAAAAGTCCAACGCCGAGCGAACGCCAAGCCTCTAAAAACCGCGGTAATCCAGGTGGTTTCCGCTCTATCGATTTAGGCCATTCCGACATCAAAATATAGACTGTAACAAGTCCCAAAAGCCAGTGCATATGTGGTGTCATAATCCTTCGCAATGCAGGAAGAACATTGAAGGAAAGTGGAGTAATCAAAACGAGAAGTAAAATTCCAAGCAGTGAACCGAACCCGGTAAGCATCGCTATCTCATACCCTCTTCCGAGCATAAGAGCTTTTTGCCCTGGCATCACGACAAAAATCATACTTTCATCGGGAGCAGACAGAAATATCGCTGTCAAAGTATTCAGCACCGAGTATGTCACGAGCATAGCCATAAACATATACGGGATGACCTCGGCGGGGATAAAATGCCCGAAGGTCAAAATCGCTATAATAATAAGCCCCATAACATTGTATATGTGCAGCGATGGAATCAAAGAAATAATGGTGGTCGCACCGATTCCAATTAAAATATAGACGAGCAAAATGAGCGGATTGATATCCATAACTTTCCCCTATCGAATTTTATTTTCAACCAAAATAAAATACAAAAAATTTTACACAAGTATAATTTATAAAAGAGTATAAAACTCGAACTATTTGGCATCGGGCATCGTCTCACTTAATAATATTCATCATAATCACCGAACGATTTAAAATCGAAATGTGTATCGATTATTTTTTTCACTTCGTCGGCTTTTTCAATTATACCTGCATCGCGATAGAACTTTTCCAAAAGGACAAAGCCATCTCGCTCGTTCGGGAAAAGAACCGTGATTTTTTTCGCCTCATCGATTGCATCGTCTTTCCTACCTGCTTCCCACAGAATTTTTGCGCTCAATACCCGCAAGTCGAACTTTCGATGAGTAGGTGTATTTTCCCCAAGATACTGTGTTTTCGCCCAGACGAGCTCTTTCTGCGGATTATTCTTCGCCGACTCTTTTGCCCAAAAATCTAATGCGGCATCGGAGACACTTTTATCGTAATGTTGGAATGCACATCTTCTAATCAACTGCCAGCCTCTTTTGGAATTTCCCGACTCGATAAATGCGATACCAGATTTCAGCCATATTTCGGGACTTCCACCCCAAAGACGCAAGGCAATTCTGCCGATGCCCGATGCCAGTTCATACTGTTTATTATCGATGAGTAGGCTCAAAATATCGACAAACGATTCCTCATCCCTTCTGCTTTCCAACATACTTAAAACTATATCATTTGCAGACGAACTGTCGCCGAGACCGAAATAAGCATCCGCCAAAATTTTCATCGCATCGGTCGAATGAACACCTTCGATAATTTCGATGACTCTATCGTATTTTTTTAGTTTGCAAAATGCTTGTCCAAGTATGATTTTCGCCCGACTGTTTTCCGGTTTTTCGCCGAAATATTTTTGGATTATTTTCACCGCTCGTTCTGGCTCGGCATTTAAGATGTCATCCGCCGCTTCGAGTATAAGCTCGCTGCGTCGCCACTCATCATCAGATTTTTCTGCCCTATGAAGCAATCTATCCACCAAAATATCGTATTTTTTGTATCGAATGAGAACATCGTTATCGGAACCGCCGTAGTAATAATATGTATCGTTTCTATCGTTGTATTCCCATCGCTTACGAAGAAGTCTCAGTGCGATTTTATCCTTTCCGATTTTGAAAAGTTGCTCGATACGCCATATCTCTGGAATTTTCTCGTTAGCGGGAATGTCCGTTAGAATTTTTACCGCCGCCGATGTATCGCCCCGAGCGAGCTTCACATCTATAAGTGTTCGCTGAATCCTCGCATCGGGATACTTTCTTTTCGATATAGCGAGATTCGCAAATTTCTCGGCATTTTCGAGTTCACCGAGCCCGAGATACGCCCTCGATATTTTCGCAAATAGATATGGATTACCGGGTCTGAATTCTGACAGAGAATTCAATATTCTTCTCGCCAATTCTTGTTCGCCTGTGTGCCATCGAGCAACAGCACAAAACAACCTTTCGTCGATATCGATTTTTTCATCGGAACTAATGTCCACGCAAATCTTTGCCAATTCATCGTATTCTTCAGCACCGTATAGAAATCTGATTGCATCGTCGGTTTCATCCATAGAAACGAGAATTTTTGCGAGCGAAACAACATCTCCGCCATCCGTATATAATTGTTCCAAAAGTCTATCATTCCAATAACTATGCTTTTTAGATTCTGCCGACTTAATCGCATCTTCGAGATAATGCCATCGTTTTGCAAGGTCAGAAAAATCGTATATTACTCCAGATATTTGCCAATCGTTATTGTGGTAATTCCGCACATACGAACTCAATTTATCCTGAATTATTTTTCGTGCTTCCTCCGGTCTCTCGGTCAATTCCGCGATTTTCTGCCTATATTCCGAACATCTGACTCTGTCGTATTCTCGGGAACTTTCATCCTCCCATAATTGCACGACATCTTTGCTATAATCGAACATTCCTCGCCGAATCAAATTCGAAATTACATTCGCATATTCATAATACGATACTTGCCGTTTTTTTATCGGCTTCGAGAGAATCGCATAGGCACTATCCTTCTGCCCCGTGGCGAGATAATACTCTATCTTCTGCTGCTCTGTATCGAAACCGAGTTTTTCCAGATGGGCGAGCGATTTCTTGACATCGTCGAAATCACGCATAACGAACGCGACATTATATCGCAATTGCCAGATATCGGTTCGATGAGGTTCGTTATCGCAGGCTTTTGCTAACCAGTTTCTCGCGGAGTCGATATTATGTTGCCATCGGTTCAATTTCCACAGCAACATATCCCAACGGTAATTTTTCGCGGCTTTCGATGCGACATCCTCGTAGTATTTTATCAACTTGGGAACGAGTTTTTTCTCGCGAGCGAATAGCCATATATTTCTCAAAATATTTTCATCGAGAGGATATTTGTTCAAAAGGCGTTCGTAAGCTGCTAATGCCTCGTTCGGTTCGGCATCACGATATGTTTTCGCGATAGCGATACGCAGTCGCTTTATCTGATGTTTATATTTCTTAGAATCGGTATTTTTAAACATCTCTATTGCATCGGTCAGTATTTTCCGTGCCTTCTTTGGATTACCCATCCCAAGATATGCATCACAAAGACCGATATAACTTTCGCAATCGAGCGAATCATCAGCAATCATCTGCTGATAAATGTTTGCAGCATCGGAATATTTTTTGTATCTCATCAAGAACCGAGCGAACTGCCGTCGATACTCGCTCCTTTTCGATACGAGGTCATTAAAAACTTGGATAGACTTTGTAAAATCGCCATTTTCCGCGAGTATATACGCAGCATTAGCCATCGGATAGTATGAATTCTCGATTTTGGCTTTGCGAATATTGGCATCGACGACAATATCGGTCTCTTTTAGCATATCGGCATATCTGATGACCTCGTCCAATACATCGGAACTTTTGCTACTTTTAGCCAATTCGCTCAATTTTTTCACCAAAGATGTGGTGTCACCGCTTTCGAGCGAGAGGTCGGCAAAAACGGTGAGAACAGCAGGAGAACGCAGTTTAGCATTTACATAATCGGCGAGTTCTGGAAGCAATTTTTTCGGCTTCCCAGAATGTTTGAACAGTTTTTTCAACCAACTCGCGATTTCATCGGTATTGTAGACATCTGCGGATTTTAGAGCGTGGATATATTCCTCGAAAGCCTCGTCATACAATCCTTTCCAATCGAAAAGAGCGCCGAGTTCTTTTGCGAATAAATTTTCATTCCCGAAAAATTCGCGGGCATCGTAAATCGTCTGAACTCCCTTATCGTATCGAAGGTAATCCCAATAGACAGCAGCCAACTCGCCCCAGCTTCGACTTTCCAATGGATTATCATAGACGAGCATATTCCATACTGGTTCGGCATTCTTATGCCACTGCTCTAAAATATCTCCCAATCTTTCCACATAGTCCCGATTATCTGGTTCGAGTGTGATAACTTTCTTATAGCAATCTATTGCAACAGCGGTATCTCCCAACGAATGAGCCAACTCGCCGACACGAACCAAAAGAAATCGCCAGCCGGGTTTTACCGAGAGAACTCGCCTATACAATGTATATGCCTTATCGAAATGGGATGCTCTATACTGTAATTCAGCTGCAAGTAAATCCAAAGGGATATTTTGACTGTCCGTCTCAGCCAGATTCATACAGGAATCGATTTGTTCCTGCAATTTTCCCGCTCGGACGATAGCATCGGCATATTTTTGAAGATATTGCGGAACGAACGGATATTTCAAATACAGGGCTTTTAAATCACTGCGCCGTCTCGCATTGGATATCGCGATATAACCCCAAAATCTGTCTGCGGGCGCATAATCTAAAATTTTTGGGAGATATTGCTTCACAAAATATTTCTTATCGCCTTTCGGCAAAAGATTATAATATATTCTCGAAACTGTTAGAAAATTTTCGAGTGCGATATCGCAATTATCCATATCATCGAGCCATTTGTGAAAATATTTCCCAAATAAATTCCGTGTAGAATTTTTATCTACTCGTGCAAGTTTCCAATCTATATCAGAAATTTCCGATGCGAATTCGCTGTCGGATGAAAATCTATCGAAAAGTTCATCGGCGATATCGAACATTTTGGAATATTTTTTCTCATTACCATAGACATCGAGCAGGCGGAAGTAAATTTTCATTCGGTCGTCGATTTTTTTTGTCAGTTCGAGTTCAGAATTAAGATATTCGATTTGTTTTGTATAGTCGAGATGTTGTCTGGCGATGTTTTCGAGTTGAATATACGCCTGTAATTTCAAACTATCCTCGGGGTTTTGCTGGATAAAATTTTCCAAAAGACTTTGGCATCGATACTGTGTATAGAATTTATTTTCTGCTGTCTGCAATGCTCGGACGAAATTCGCGACATCATTTCTATCTGTCAACACCGACAACGCACCGCCGAACAAATCGGGTTCATCACCGCCGAACAGTTTAGGTAATGGAGCATATATGCCCAAATTGTCCATTTTAGCGAGCAATTCGAGTGCTATTAAACGCATTTTCACCTTATCACTCTCGCTTTTCGCCATCGAATACGATGAAACAGCGACCTCATAAGCGTATTTATATAACCTATGGAAACTCAAATATTCTGCGAACTCGATTTTCTGCTCCGGCGTATCGGCAAAAGCATTCAGAGCCAAAACCCCATACTTTAATGTATCGACATCGTAGCAATTATCCACTATGTAATGTCCCGCGAGTGCTTTCTCCAAGCCATCTGAATTTCGAGCGACCTCGATTATATCACCGAGCGATTTGCCGTTAAAATATGTTCGGGAATAGTTATCAAAAATCTCATCAAAAGGAGCGAGTTCGAGAAAATTATCCATTATTTTCGTGCTGTCGCCGATACCATATTCGAGCATCTTTTCGAGAGGAATAGTCGAGTCGGGAAATCTTTGAGCTAAATTTTCGAGAACATATTTGGCAGTTTCATTCCGATGTAGTTTCATCAAATCGTCGATACAATCGAGCCAAACTTCTAATGTCTTTGCATTCTCGCTCCCCTGTTTCCAGATTTTTATCGCCTTGTTCACTTCACCGAGACGCAAATGCACAAACCCTAATCTGTAAAAGGCATAATCGCGCAGTTTAGT
>CAYRNI010000122.1:0-6715 GCA_964425665.1 uncultured bacterium | reverse complement strand
CGCTGGTGATTCCAACCAACGAGGAACTTGTCATCGCGAGCGAAACAGAAAGAATAGTGAGTAAGATTTAAAGAGCATAAAAAATTTTTCTCGAAAGAAAAGTGACTATTGTTAAGAAAGTTTATTATTAAAAAATTAAAATTCCTTTGCGTAAAATCGAAACATAGTTTTTATTTCAGCAGAATGGGAAAAAGATATTAAAATGTCTCAATCTGCGAAGTATATAGTAATCACGGGCGGGGTCCTTTCGGGACTCGGTAAGGGAATTGCTACTGCAAGTGTCGGGCATCTTCTGTCCTCGAAATTGCATGTGGTCCCGATAAAGTGCGATGGCTATTTGAATACCGACCCCGGCACGATGAATCCTATCGAACACGGCGAGGTTTTCGTTCTCGATGACGGCGGCGAGGTCGATATGGATTTCGGTCATTACGAGCGATTTCTCGGTGTTATCGGCAAAAGCGATTGGAATCTCACGATGGGCAAGGTCTATTGGCGGATACTCGAAAAGGAACGGAAGGGAGATTTTCTCGGAAAAACTGTGCAACTCATTCCTCATGTAACGAATGAAATCAAAAAACATTTCAAAAAAATCGCCAACAGGGAAAAGCCCGATATTGTGCTAATCGAAATCGGTGGAACTGTCGGCGATATGGAGAACGAACTTTTCATCGAGGCTGTTAGGCAGCTCGGACAGGAGGTCGGACAGGATAATATCGTATATATCCATCTGACTTATGTTCCCGTGCCTGCCAGTCTCGGCGAACATAAGACCAAACCCACTCAGCAAAGTGTGAAACTTCTCAATGAGCGAGGAATTTTCCCCGATATCATCATCGCTCGTTCACCGAAACCGCTTACAAAAAAGGTCAAGGAGAAAATCGCATTGTTCTGCAACATTCCACCGGAGGCGGTTATTTCAGGACAGGATGTTAAAACGGTGTATGAAGTCCCTATACTTTACGATGCACAGAATCTAACCGCTATAATTCACAAAAAATTGAAAATATATTCTCCGCCGAAACTCGCGAGATGGCAAAAACTCGTCGATGCCATTCTTCACCCCGAGGATGAAATTACAATCGCTGTCTGCGGAAAATATACCGACCTTCACGATTCCTACGCATCCATTATCGAGGCGTTGATTCATTCGGGGGCTCATCTAAAAACCCGCGTCAAACTCAAATGGATTGAGACGACGAAAATCGAGCAGGGGAAAATCACTGTGGAAAAATCTCTCGAAGATGTTCACGGTGTTATCGTTCCCGGCGGATTTGGATTGCGCGGTATCGAAGGCAAAATCGATATTATTAAATACTGTCGCGAGAACAATATCCCATTTCTCGGAATATGCTACGGGATGCAACTCGCCGTAATCGAGTTCGCTCGAAATGTTTGCGGTCTATCAGGTGCGCACACAACAGAAGCAGAAGAGGAAAGTATCGAGGTTAAACATCCGGTGATTTGCCTTCTTCCATCGCAGAAGGGGTTGAAGAAAAAAGGTGGCACTATGCGTCTCGGCGGTCAGGATGTTCATATCAAACCCAAAACTTTAGCACGAAAAATTTATAAATCCGATGTCATCCGCGAGCGGTTCAGACATAGATACGAGGTCAATCCCGATTATGTGGATAAATTAGAAAGTTGCGGTATGCGATTTTCCGGATTCGAACCGCAGGAAAATATTATGCAAATTCTCGAACTGCCAGAACATCCATTTTTTATGGCGGTTCAATATCATCCCGAACTAATCTCGAAACTCGAAAAACCGGAACCATTATTCTATAATCTCGTGAAATCCGCCATAGAAAAGAAAAATAAGTAAAAAATACAATAATCAGAACCATAGGCTAAGAGACAATCTAACAAACGATTATCGATTCCATTACTTCTGTGAAATAATCGTTATTTTAATATTGACATTTGTTTTGATATCTATATTATTTTCTCGATTAAAAATGGAGCAAAAAATGTTCAGAAAATATTGCAAATCTAAATTACATCAGGTTAAAATCACCGGTGTGGAATTAGAATACGATGGTTCCATCGAAATCGATGAGGAACTAATCGAGGCTGCCGATATGTCCCCTTGGGAACAGGTTCAGGTGGTAAATCTGGAGAATGGTGAAAGATTTTGGACATATATAATTCCCGCCGAGCGAGGAAGTGGTGTCGTCGCTCTCAAAGGTCCCGCCGCTAGAAAAGCTATGGTCGGCGATAGAGTAATCGTCATCTCCTATGCCATCGCGACAGAAGATGAATGGGCTGATAGAAAACCGATTACGATTATCGTCGATGAAAAGAACAAAATAGTTGGAAAACATTAACTTATATTTATCCGCACGATTATTTTAGTTTTCTCACTTAAAATTTTCAAAATCATAATAGATGTGTTTGCAAAAGTATTTTTGCACTCGTTATTTTGACATCAAAAAATACCTTTCGCTGTTTCAAAAATGCTATATATTTCTTAATAAATAGTTCGAGGAGAAATAGATGTCATTTCCTGAAATCGTATATCCTGAACCTGGATGGATATCGAGGTTTGTTGGGAGAACAGAGCAGTTTAAAATTATCGAAGGAATAATAGATAGCACAGACCGTGGGGGCACTCTTCCAATCGTTCAGGTAATCGGGAAAAAAGGGGTAGGGAAGAGTTGGTTCATTCAGAAATTGCGTTGGAAATTGCGTGATATGATGGATGTGCCATCTTTGTTGCTCAGATTTTCCAATCCTGCGATGTCTCAGACAGACCGCTCCGCCGACGCTATTATGTCGAGATTGATAAACCGATGGAAGATGAACTTACGATTGACCGAATTCGTTCTCGGAAGAATCGCTCACCTAAAAGATGAAAATATAGATAGATTTTCTACATATTCAGCGGCATTAAAAATATTGCCATCACTGGAATCGACTGAGGGCGAAAGGGAATTGCGAAGAATTCTCGTCGAGCACGGAGTCAATAGACTGGAGAAACTTTGGGGGGCAGGTTGGGGGAAGCGTTTTCTCAAGATGTCCCCGAAAGAACTTTCCTGGTATCTTCCGGAACTACTCGGTATGGACATCGATACTTCCATAAGAACTTTAAGATTTAGAACATTCGTTCTTTTAATAGACGATGCAGATAAGATTCCCGAATTGTATTATAATGCTCTCAGGCTGAAATTTCGCTCGAACTCGACTCTTTTGGTAACAGCATCCGAAACTCCTTTCCCCACAGGAAAATATCCAGTGGAAACGATTCCATTGGAGCCTCTGCCTCTTCTCGAAAGACGGGCATATTTTTATCTACTCGGAATAGACAAGCACAAAAAACAAGAAAAAATTTTAAGAAAACATAACTCGTCATCGATAGATTATGCTATCGGCGCTGTTGAAACCAAACAAATCATACAACGAAATCCATCGCTGAAAAAACTTTTGGGAATACTACTCGTATGCCATAGACCCTCGGTCGAAATCGTTTATGAAATGCTCGACGATATGGGGGCAATTTCATCCTTCTTCGCAGAACCGAGTTTAGTCGATTTACTCGAGCATCCCGATAGATTGCCACATCGTTTCACACTTCATCCTTCCGCAAGAAAATGGGCATTAAATTTGATGAGGTCGCTTCCAAAGGCGGAGCAACCTTATGGCGAAATCATTAACCGACTCACACTTTTCGCGAACAAGGATTTTAGTATGGGATTGCCCGTAATATACTGGTTTTTCCGCAGTTCGATTGCCGAGAATAATTACGGCGATGCTGTGGATGCGATTTGTGCAGCCGATGAAATAGCCGAAAACATAGGCAAACACAGTTTCAAAATATATAATCACTATTTACTATTGCAAGTTTTCTGCCCCGATTTCTCTAATAAGGAAATCTATCGATATGCTCGTCAACGAATCCTATGGCAAATAGGTGAAGTTTCAATACCCGACTATCTTATTGCGGCACAATGTTTCAATAGACTCGGAAGAAATCTACTCGCCTTGTGGACAGCGAGGGGATTGTTGGCAAAAATCTCATCGAAAATTATGGAAAACAAAGCAAAAGATGGTATATATATGATATTTCGTTCCGAAGCCAACAGAATTATCGGCGAATCTTTATATAAGCTCGGAAATGCCGACGATGCCACAACGGCTCTCGAAAAGGCTCAAGAATCTATTCGCTCTGTCTCATCTGTGGAACCTGCTCTCGTGGATGAAGTTACAATCCAACAGATAAAAATATTAGATACATTCTGCCAAACTCGGCTATCCACCGAGGATAGAACATTGGCTTGGGGCTCTATAGAACAAGCAATCGATTTGGCGACAAGTTTTCTCAGCGGAGTCGGATATAAGGTCATCCCTATGTTAATTCGAACCACTGAGCTCTTGGATGAAATCTTTGCAAACGAACTATGGAGTTACGATATTTCAAAAATTGAAAGATGGCTCGAGCGAGCGATTTCCAACTGTCGTCGACAAAGGAAAAAACAGGAAAATATTATAATCGATTCCATCGGAATAAAACTCTTACTACATAAGGCAAGATTATTGCTCGAAACCAAAAAACACGAAGAACTCATCGATTGCTTGAACGAAGCGGAAAAATTGATAAATATATTGGGTATCAAAATGAGGTGGGAAGCGAAAACATTGCGTAAATACTCTGTGGAATCGAAATTGCTTTTGGCTGAATCCTATGCTGTGCGAGGGGAAATAGAGCAGACATTGGAACTGGCAAAACAATCGCAGGAGACCATAGTTCGATGGTCAATGGATGAGGAGTCCGATACGATTCCGCTCGCTGTAAAGGCGAGAGTAATCGGCGGCTTGGCTTTCTCGAGAATGGAGAGGTTCGACGATGCACTTGTATGGTTAAACTCTGGCATTGCAATCGCCGAGGTAGCGATTAGTAAGGAGCAAATCGAAGACCCGATTCAAATACATATACTCTGCGGAGATGCCTATCACGAGCTCGCAAGAATCCACTCGCATAAAGGGAATATTTTACAGATGAAAGAATTAGCAAGAAGAGGAATCGAACATATTATGGAGGTAATAACAGCCTTCGATTCAGTCGATTTGAGATATAAATTGATTAAAATGTATATGTTTCTTCTGCAAGCAGAGCCGAATAACTCGCACAAATTGATAGAGATATTCGATAGTGCGACCGCTATGCTTATCGCTGGCTGCCGTATGGATAAAAACAGAGTCGGTAGATGTTCCCAAATTGCTGAGGAACTCTTTGAATTCGCTATAAAAATTATCTCGAATAAAGATAATTCGTTATCCGAGAGAATGGCTATTTCCGCACTATCGCTTTACCCTTTTCTTAAAAAACCCGAACTAATCAATAAGGCTCATCTGCTCAAAGATTCTATTGATGAAACCGAACTGCCAGATGATATTCGAGAAAGATTTATTGAGTTGAAAGAACTTATGGATAATTTGAAACCGAAAGGAATCGAGGAATAAATGGTAGCAGACAAACTAAAAAAATTGAAGGATGAAATAGTAGAGATGGCGGTGAAACTCGGCAGAAATCCCGACGAGATAACTCTATTGGCGGTTACCAAACTCGCCGATGAGGATAAAATTCGTCAGGCATACGATTGCGGTCATCGAGATTTCGGTGAAAACTATGTCCAGAAAATCCTCCCAAAGATGGAGGCACTGCCAGATGATATCCGATGGCACTTTATCGGGCATATTCAAAAGAACAAAATAAACAAGATACTCGGCAGGTTTTTCCTCGTTCATTCCGTGGATTCGGAGCACATCGCAAAATCTATGGAGATGCGAGCGGCTAATAAAAATATCGTTCAGGATATTCTAATCGAGGTCAATTCCAGCGGAGAGATTCAAAAGAATGGCATTCCAATCGATGAGGCGAGCGAACTGGCACATTTCATCGCTGAAAATTGCCCGCATCTGAATTTGCTCGGTCTGATGACTGTCGCACCTTTTACCGATGATAGAAAAGTCATCGCAAACTGTTTCGAAAAAGTCCGCAATCTGCGTGATGAACTCGCAGGCGAGGGCTTGAAACTTCCACATCTTTCTATGGGAATGACGAACGATTGGAAAATCGCACTGGAATATGGCTCGACGATTTTGCGTATCGGAACGGCAATTTTCGGAGAGTAAAGTATGTTCGAATATCTCGACGGCACATTATCATCCAAAACCCCCGCGATGGCAGTGATAGAATGCTCGGGAGTGGGATATTGCGTCTTCATTTCGTTTTCGACCTATGAGAAATTACCTGCTCCCGGCGAGAAGGTGAAAATTTTTACCCATCTCATCCATCGGGACGATGCTATGGAACTATACGGTTTCGCCACAGAGTTCGAACGAGAACTTTTTCGGAAACTGATTTCCGTGACCAGAATCGGTCCGAAATTAGCGATTTCGATACTATCGGGCATATCTCCGAAAGAACTCGCTTCGGCAATAGATATCGGCGATGTTAAAACACTATCGAAAATTCCTCGTCTCGGTAAAAAGACCGCCGAGCGAATCGTGATGGAACTTCGCGGAAAAATCGAATCTGTCGATATGCGAGAACCCATCGAAAGCGACATCGTCTCGCAGGCAATCGATGCACTGGTAGCACTCGGTTTCTCGCTGACCGATGCCACGACAGCAATTCGAAAGGTTCATTCCGAAAAACCCGATGCATCGATTGACGAACTAATCAAATCCGCACTGAGAAAGTGAAATGAATACG
>CAYRNI010000121.1:0-6758 GCA_964425665.1 uncultured bacterium | reverse complement strand
AATGAATTGCAAATTTGTCTAAAAAATTGAATCTGGAACTAATTTGGTGCACTCCCTATATTTTATTTTTCCACACCAGGGAGGTTAATTTACATAACCCGCAAAATTACACAAATCAAGTTATAATTTTTTTATATACCGCGAGCGAGTCTTTCTGCCAGGAATGGTGGAAGCCCCGCGTCTAAAATTTTTCGTTGAGTTTCGCTGATTTGATAATCGAATCGGATAAATTCGACAGTGTTTTCATCGGAATTAAAAATAACCAATGAACCTCTCGGGTCGCCATCGCGAGGCTGACCTACGCTGCCTATATTGATTATATACCGTGTATCATCGGCGAGTTTTATCAATTTAGTTTTACTATCTAATGGAACGAAAATCTTTTCGTAATCACCTTTATCGGTAAAAATCATCGGCGAATGCGAATGCCCGATGAAGCATATCTTTTCGTCGAAGTGATTGAACTGGTATAAAGCTTGTGCCTCAGTGAAAACATAGTGCCATTTCGCCGGTTCGATTGGCGTTGAATGGACTATACACCAGTTCCTGTTCGCCAGATAAAGAGGTAGTTCCGCCAGAAATGATTTTTGATATGGCGAAAGTTTTTTTGCCGTCCACAATATCGCTTTTCTACCATACATATTGAAATAAGTTATGTCGGTTTTACCTATTGCCGCCCAATCGTGATTCCCTGCTACTATGCCATCGCATTCGTTCTCCATAATATTTATACATCGGGATGGATTCGCACCGTATCCCACAATATCGCCGATGCAATAGATTTTATCTACATTCTTACTATGTAGTATCGCTATCGCGACCTCGAGAGCCTCAAGATTCGCATGAATATCGGATAAAAAACCGATTTTCATTGTCCATCCTCTTTCTTAATTAATTTCATATCGGTTAGTCTACGAAATGCAGCATCCAAAACACCATTGACAAACTTCGTGCTGTCCTTACTGCCGAATTCTTTAGCCAGTTCCACCGCCTCGTCTATCGTAACCTTTTGTGAAATAGTGGGAAAATCCAAAAACTCGGCGATACCAATTCGCAGTATGCTGCGGTCGATTATGTCGATTCTCTCCAACGCCCAATTCTCCGCCACGCTCTCTATAATCGAATCTGCAAATTCCCTCCTATCCAATGCACTCTCGAGTAAATTACGAAAAAAATCCATACTGCTTTTCGGAATTTCTGTAAATTCCAAAACATCCTTAATCAATATCTCGATATCGTTCTCATCGTTTAGCAGATGCTCATACATCGCCTGAAGAACAGCTTTTCTCGCAAGATGCCTCGGATATCGACTTTTGTCTATCGCTTTTTCCATTACCTTATTCCCATATCCTTCTCGCTGAATTTCAGCACAGTATAAACATAGATTTCCGTGTTTGGGTCCTTATAACAATCGGATTTAAGTCCTGCCTTCTGAGTGCACAGTTCCCTGAGAAAATCCTCCTTGTCCGGAATTTGCTCCCACACCTGCGGGAGAAAAACTCCACTTCGCCAACCGTTTTTCACATATACACCATCCTTGAAAGGACGGATTTTCTCCCAAGAATCTATTTTCTTGAGCGGGGAAAGAACCGATATCTCGATGTCTATTTCATCCAGCTCGCTCGTGGACACAGGATTAAATCGTGGGTCCTGAGTAGCGGCTGCTATCGACATATCACGCACCGCAAGATACAACGGACCTCTGGCAACCATCTGACCGATACATCCACGAAGCATCCCTTTTCTGTGGATTGTGACAAATACAGGTGCATCCTCGACAAGTTTGGAATCCGATGGCTTTTCAGGTTCGTATTTTACACCATCTCTGACATATTTTTCGATTGTCGTTCGCGATAATTTCAGAAGGTAAAGTTTTTCATCCTTCGTCAAACTGTAATCCTCCGTGCCTGGAATTTCCTCATCGCTTTCTTTCACCTTCGCGTCTTTCGAGCCATCGGCAGATTTCACGAACGCGATTGCAGAATATCCGACAACACCTCGCTCCATTGTTGTAGGTTGAGTATCGCCCGAATTTGCATATTTTAGCAAAATCGTTTTATTCGCCCCAATTTTCGGTGCGATAGCCATCATCGTGATAACACCCGCCCAACCGCAGAAAGCATCGGCACCCTGCTTCATCCAGTTGATTAATCCATCGACATCGTTCGCAAGAACTTTCTCTAATGTCTTTTTGTCAATCATAACGGCATCGTTATATGGATGATAGTGGCTCATATCCGTCGAGACGACGAGGAATGTGTGATTCCAATCTATACCAGCAGATAATAACGCCTTAACTAACGCATTTATTTCATCCATAGTTTGATGCGAGAAAGCAATCGGCACGAGTTTGAAATCGTTATCGAGTGCATATTGAATGAATGGCAGTTCGAGTTCGAGCGAATGCTCGCCAGTATGAACCTCTCGCTTATCCTGAATCAGCGTGTCGGCGTTCAAGATTTTTTGTGCCAATTGTTCATCGATAGGTATTCTACCGAGCGGAGTTTCCCACGCTCCTTTCGACCAGACGGATACGCCCTCCCAAGCGGGTGGACGATGTGCGAAACCGATTAGTATAACCGTATTACCCTTATACTGCTTTTTGTCGAGCATCAACGCCTTAAACGAATACGCTGCGACAGGTCCAGAATAGATGTATCCCGCATGAGGGGCGGTAAGTCCTAAAATTCTGCCATCGATTTTCTTCACATCGGCGGAATCGACAAACTCCTTTATTATTTGTCGAAGCGAGTCGCTGTCGGTGGGATACCAGGAACCTGCCATCGCTGGCTTGCGAATATCGGACATATTTACCTCCTTCTCTCTGCTTTTTGCACAACCAACTAACAAAAGCAGAGGAATAATAACAGATAAAATCGTTTTCATAACTTTGCCTCCCATAACTTTAAATATATTTCTATTTTTGTTTTATGCAAGATAGTTTATCGAATATTTTGTGATTTTCGTATGAATTGCCATCCCTATACGAGGAAAAATAACACATAGACAATCGCACTTGTAACTAAAAGAAATGGAACGGAGAATTTGTGGAAATTTATCCATATATTTTTACTATTGGACATTCTCAATGCGATGATATTAGCGATAGAACCGATGACCAATCCATTTCCGCCGATATTGACTCCATACGATATCGCAAACCAATTGTTAGTGAATTTCGATATGAATACACTCGCGGGGACATTGCTAATCAACTGAGATGTCAATATGGACAATGAAAACACTTTACCCGCAGAGTTCGACTCCATCACCGACCTTACGATTCTTGATATAATAGGTATATTGGAAACGATATGGAAATCGATAAAAATAATCATAAAAAGAAGTATTAACAACCAATCCACTTTTAATAAAATTTTTCTATAAGTTAAAAAATAGAATAAAATTATGATGATTAATACTATATAGGTCAATTTTAACTCGATGGAAACGATATAGACAAACATCAATATTATGGACGACCACAATAATGGTTTCTTATATTTTTCGACATTTTTATCGTTGGAATTCCTTATTTTTTCCCTCGGGAAAACAATCCAGATGAAAATTAAGAGAAGCACAAGTTGAATAATCACTAATGGGGACATCTTGAAAATGAAATACAAAAAGGAAATGTTCCACCTATGCCATAGATACAAATTTTGAGGATTTCCGATAGGTGTCAGAGCAGAACCGACATTAACGGCAATAGCCTCGAATATTATCAATTTAGAGATGTCATTTTTTATCACACTTTGAATGCTAAATGTCAGTGGAATAACTATAAACAAGGTTATATCGTTCGTTATGAAAGCAGATAGTAAAGCCGAAAACAACACTAAAAATAAAGATAAAGTTCTTTCATCGTGAAATCTTTTCAGCATTCGTTTCGTGATAAAATTAAAATATCCACTTTCTTTCAGTCCTGTTGTAATCACAAGCAAACCTGTAAGTGCCATTATTGTCCGCCAATCGATGAAATGAGGATAGTTAATTATATTATGAGGATATAAAAGGCTGAGAATAACAAGCAAAAGAAGGAATAATATCAGCATAATTTCCTTCTTGATGAAACTTATCATATATTTTGAAATGTTTTCCATTATTTTCTATATGAATAAAATTTCTGTTAAACCTTATTTCGCTCTATATAATATTTGATAACAATATTTCAAATAAAATCGTTGCCGAGCGATTAATTTCGATATTATATTTTAATGCAGATACTTTTCAAATTGGAGGGCAGATGCTTCCAGACAAATTTTTGAATTGGGCATATCGCAAAAGAGCGAAACTTGTCGAGAGGCAGGTGCTCGGCGAAAAAATCCATCCGAGAGAGATATTTTTGGGTTTCACGACGCATACACCGGCGATTATCACTAATGGCAGTGCGGGATTGAACGGCTCGATTAAGGGAATCGGGTTTTTACCGAAAACGGAATTCATCCAAGAAATTCTCGATATCTATTTCGAGCATATCGAAACTGCCGACCAACCGCATTATGCCGACAGAGGATTGAAAATACTCTACGAGCAGATGTGGTCACAATCGGCTTTCGAGAAAATCGATTTTTCGATACTCGGCACGCTGGAACTCGCGAAATCCCATACTTGGACAAATCTTCACGAGAATAATAAAGCCACACTACTTTTCTACGAGCCGCCGGCGATTTCATTCGAGGTCAGATGCAGCACCGAAATTCATCTCGATGGAGTGTATCACAAATTTTTGAACGCTCAGCACGATATGTTTCATCACCCGAACCCCGATGTCTGGAAAAATCGACCCGCGTATATTTTCAGGATAGACGAAATCTACGACAATTCGGCGACAAAAGATGGTTTCGGCACACCGATTTATCCGTAAATGAATTGTGCTTGATTATGTTCGCAAAAATCTTATTATAGATTTAGAATCAAATTGGGAAGTCGTTTATGCAAGAGGCATTTCTGTTTCAGGATATAATCTCGAAAAAGGATATTTTTCTGCAGAAATTGAGAAGTCCATCTGGGAAACGCAAGTATAAGCGTTATCTCGGAGCACCGATTAGATATGCAGGCGGAAAAAGTCTCGCGGTGGGCTATGTGATTCAGTTGCTTCCCGACGATATAAAAAAAGTGGTTTCGCCGTTTATCGGCGGTGGTTCTGTGGAAATCGCTATGGCGAACGAACTCGATATCGAGGTAATCGGTTATGACATTTTCGATATTTTAGTGAACTATTGGCAGGTTCAACTCGATGAACCGGAAAAATTGTATCAAAAATTGTCCGAACTATCGCCGACCGAGCAAACATATCGAGAAGTGAAAGAAAAGTTGAAAGCACATTGGCAAGGCAAAATAAAATTGAATAGATTGGATTTAGCGGCATATTACTTTTTCAATCATAATCTATCCTATGGACCTGGGTTTTTGGGATGGCCATCGAAAGTATATCTTAACGAGAAACGATATATGTCCATAATTAACAAGGTCAGAAATTTCAGAGCCCCAAATTTATCCGTTTACTGCGATACTTTCGAGAATGTTATAAAAAAATATCCACACGATTTTCTGTATTGCGACCCGCCATATTATCTCGATGGCGACAGCAAAATGTTTAGAGGCATATATCCGCAGAGAAATTTTCCGATTCACCACAACAATTTCGACCATCGAAAACTCTACGAATTGTTAAAAGTTCATAAGGGCGGATTTATTTTATCATACAACGATTGCAGCCAGATTAGGGAATGGTTCAAAGATTATGAAATTTACACTCCGAGCTGGCAATACACTATGGGACAAGGTGAGACGAGAATAGGATTGAACAGAATGAGAAATGGTGGAAGCAATGTGAAAAAATCGCACGAGTTGTTAATATTAAATCTAAATTGATACGAGGAGGATGTTATGTTGACAAGTTTTGCGCAGATTATCGAACAGGCAAAAAATTCCCGCAAGCGAAATCTCGCCGTTGCCGATGCCTCTGGCGATGCCGTCGTCGAGGCGCTGGTCGAGGCGGAAAAAATGGGAATTATCAAACCATTTCTTGTCGGTGACCCCGACAAAATCGAGCCACTGGCGAAAAAATACAATCTGACCGACTACGAAATTATCCCCGCAAACGAACCTGTCGAAATCGCCGAAAAAACTGTGGAACTCGGTCGCACAGGCAAATGCGATATGATTATGAAGGGGAAATTATCCACACCGATTTTACTCAAGGCTGTTCTCGACAAGGAAAAGGGACTGCGTTCTGGCAAATTGCTCTCGCATATCGCCGTGATGGAGGTGGAAAAATATCCGAAACTAATCATTATGACCGATGGCGGAATGAACATTCGTCCCGATGTCAAGCAGAAAAGTCAAATCCTTATGAACGCTGGGATTGTGGCGGAGAAGTTCGGTATCGAAAAACCGAAGGCGGTGGGCTTGGCTGCAATCGAGGTAGTCAATCCCGATATGCCAGAAACAACCGATGCGGCGATGCTCACAAAGATGTCCGAGCGTCATCAACTCGGGAACATAATTTTCGAGGGACCTCTCGCAATCGATGTTGTCCTGTCGAAAGATGCAGCAAAAGCGAAACATATCGAGACCGATATGCCGGAGGATACCGATATATTCCTCGTTCCCGATATCGCCAGCGGGAACATCTTTGCCAAGGCATTGATATATCTTGCCGATGCGAAAATCGGCGGAATCGTAATGGGTGCAAAATTGCCGATAGTTCTGCTTTCACGCTCGGATACAGCGGAAACAAAATTGAACTCGAT
>CAYRNI010000120.1:0-6816 GCA_964425665.1 uncultured bacterium | reverse complement strand
GTCGGCATTACCAAAACGATTATAAATCGTATTCAAAAACATTTATTAAAAATTTCGGTATAGATAATCCGAAAATCATCAGGGAATATAGAAAAACGAAGTTAAACCTATTCGATATATATGACGATTTTTCGCTCGATTTTGATAAAATTCCAAGAAATTCAGTGAAATATGGCTAATCGATTATAGTAATCGCACATTATTTTTCCCATAAAGATAAACTATCTGGCAAGTCGTCTGGGAGTATTTTATCTAAAAGACAGGGATGAATTTTATTTTTCAGAAGTAAAATTCTGACGACAGAAGAATCGAGCCGAGCTTCGAATTTCGGATTATTTTTTACAATCGTTTCTATTTCTTCTTGAGCAACGGAAATCTTAGCATCGTGCATTATCAGAAAAATATCATTCCCTGCAATGAAAGATTTGCGAACTATTTTTTGGAAATATTTCTTTGTGAACCCGACCTTATAGTTTTTTTTCGCCCACTGCCTCAATGATGGTGCCCAAAGGTCATCGGTCATAACGACAAGGTAAGGATCCAGCATATGAGCCAAATTAACCACTTTGGTGGAAAGCACCGCAGGAATCGTATCCAGTGATGGATATATTAAACTCGACATCATAACACCATCGATATATGGCGTAATGCCAGCAAAAACATAGGCATCAGATATAAGTTTATATGTATCGGGTGAATATTTTGCCAATACTGCATCGGAGTTGTTTCGCGAATCACCATATCCAGGGAAATGTTTCGCGATTGTTATAATACCGCCATCACTCATCGCTTTTGCAAATGCTTTTCCTGAAGATAATGTTCGATAGGGATTAGGGCTGAATGAGCGCTTGAGGTAATTCATTATTGAAAGTTCATCTCTTGAAACATCCAGACAAGGAGCAAGATTTGTGTTTAAACCGAGAGATTTCATTTCACGAGCAGTGAAAAGTGAATATTTGTAAATAGAATCAGAGGACCAAACACCCATTTCTGCTGCGGATGGAGCATTCCGGAAACCTTTTATTTTCTGTAATCTATTTACGAGCCCACCTTCTTGGTCGGACATAAAAAATAAAGGAATGTTAGAAAGACTATCATATCTCGATAAAAACTTTTTCGTCCCGTTAAAACTCTTTATATGATATTGATTTAATATTATACCGCTAAGTTGCCTCTCTTTTAAAGATGTCAACATCGGAGGAGCGGTTACGATTAATTGTCCTATCTTATCGTTTAGGCTCATTTTACCTACAACATACCAGGCAGTTCTTATTGTATTTTCATCATAACGAGCGGAAAGAATGGTGCAGAAAACAAATAAGTATTTAATAATTTTTTTCATCAGGACTAATTTCAAGGAATAACACGATTTCGTGCATTTTTGAAATAATATCGAGATTTATATCGTTTTGAGCAGTGAAACCATTTCCAGAATCGATTCTGCGGCAGACCATCCCTTATTGCCCGCCTTTGTGCCTGCTCGCTCGATTGCCTGCTCGATATTGTCGGTAGTCAGGACACCAAACGATACGGGGATTTCTGTCGATAACGCCACCTGAGCGATTCCCTTAGTTACCTCCGCCGCTATATATGAAAAATGCGGAGTATCACCACGAATTACCGCACCGAGACAGATTATTCCATCGAACCTTTTTGTCTCTGCGACCTTTTTCGCAGTCAACGGTATTTCGAACGCACCTGGAACCCAGAATATTTCTACTTTATCCATATCGACTCCGTGCCGGGCAAGAAAGTCGATTGCACCATCCAAAAGTTTCCCCGATATGAATTCGTTGAATCTGCTTATCACGATTGCCAGAGAGATTCCAGCACCTACAATTTCGCCTTTATGCTCTTTCATTATTTTACCTCACTTACCTGAAGTCTAGCATCCAATGTTTCTTGATTGTAATAGATAATCGGCTCTTTTTCGCCGGTATCGGTATTTACTTGACTGCCTTTGACATCTATCATCTTGTTAGATTCATAACGAACCACTACTCCGTTATCGATATCGAAATATATTGTTCCTTTTATATCGCCGTTCATCGTCATATCGATATCGTATATCGTGCCATCTTCGTCCTCCGATTCACCTTTTTGCATAATATTGACCGTGCCATTGAGATTACAAACCACACACTTTCGCCCCTCGAACATAACGAAATCGTTGATTTTATAATCTACGGATGTTTTCTGCACAACCGTATCGGTGCCATCTTCACCGACGATTGTGGTGTCCTGTTCTTTATGCCAAGAATAACCCAAAGTTATATTTTTATTAGGGATTGGAAAATCGAGTATGAACTCGGATGGAGAAATGTTTTTCTTTTTATATTCTTCTTCGAGGTCGAGTCCATCGATGCTGTCTATACTTCCCGCTGTATCGAGTATCACAGTAAATTCCAGATTTTTCATACTCTCCACATCCTCGGAGCTTTGGATTTGATTGTTCACGAAGACGCCGACACCTACATCGGTAAATTTATATTTCATAGTCGCTGCACCGCCCTCACCGGCATCGAGAACATCGAGCGTGAAATAAACATCGCCTTTGACAAGACGACTGACAGAGGTCCCTTGCTGAGAACTCTGAATATATTTCTGCACGACAGTTCGATATTGAAAGCTCTTTCCGACCGCAGGCTTATAGGAAAGTTTTACTCCACCTTCGGGCATCTGAATTTTTGTCCCGCCACCGCAACCCAATATCAATAGTATCGACAACAGAACAATCGATGCTGTCAGTATCTTGCGATTCATTTCGCCTCCCTTTTTTATATTCATTTCTACAATTATGAATATGTTTTTTCAAAAGGCAATAAAAATTTATCTCAACCGATATTGAAAATCGTCACAAGCGACCAAAAAGGAAATTTCCGCAATTCATCTGCCGAGATGTCGATTTTTTCAGCACACTGCAACAAATCCACATACGCGATTATTTCGTTTCCCTGTGTTCCATCGCCGAGTTGCCAGAACCGTTTTTTTGCATCGTTGAGAGCCAATGTCCTTAATTTCTGCATCGTCGTGTGAAAATCCGAGTCGCCTGATAAATATTTTTCGCAAACTAATGAAGTGCGGACATAAAAATCTGCCACAGCGTCCTCGCAATTTCTGAAATGGAATATTTTTTTTCGACTACTATCGGGGATTTCTCCGCGGAATGTCATCGATGAAATTTTTTTTAATTTTCCCATAGACTCGTCTGATAGAGCGATTATCGGGCAGGCGAAAGAGGATGCGAATGCTACCGCTTCCACTGTTTCAAAATCGATTTCGGAACGGCGAGCGAGAGATTCGATTACAATATCTGCATTATCGAAAGGCAGTTTTATATGGCGAATTTTCCCTCTTTGCGGAATAATATCCCAAAGCGATGGAGGAACTGCAAATTCGTCGTATTTTAGATTGGATGAAATCCATTTCAGCGAATCGCTTTCGCCGTCGGCACCGACACCGAATAATATCCCGTGAATTTTCTTCAGAATAGTGATGTATTCGGGAGTTGTTCGAAATATCATATCGCTATTTTGCCGATAAATTTGCTCTACCTATTTTTTTTGAAATTTTTTGCCTTTTCGTAGAGTTCTATATATTTTCTCGCCGATTTTTCCCACGAGAAATCGGATTTCATACCGCGAGTAATAATTTGACGCCATCTCTTTCTGTCGGGATAAGCATTCAATGCCCGGGTGATAGCATCGAGCAAGGCTTCGGGTTTATAATCCGAGAACACGAAGCCATTGCCTCTGTTCGGGAACTCGTCGGCATCGATAACGGTATCCGCAAGACCGCCCGTTTTCCGAACAATAGGGACTGTCCCATACAGCAGAGAATACATCTGATTCAATCCGCAAGGCTCGAACCTCGATGGCATCAAGAACATATCGGCGCCTGCTTCGATTTTGTGAGCCAGCGGTCCATTGAAACCTGTGTATACTGCGACTTTATCGGGATATTTTTTCGCGAAATCGCCGAACATTTTCTCATACTCGGGCTGCCCCGAACCGAGAACCACAAGTTTCATATTTTTTTCCACAAGTTTCGGCAGAATTTCACCGACGAGGTCGAAACCTTTCTGCGCTGCCATCCTGCCTATCATCCCGAGCAATGGTGTATCGAGTTCCTCGGGAAGTTTGAACTCACGAAGGACAACAGATTTCATCATCCTTTTGCCGGAGAGGTCGTCGGAGGAGTAATTATACTCGATAGATTTATCGGTCTCCGGATTCCATACAGTCGTATCCACGCCGTTTATTATCCCGAAAAGTTTATCCGATATTTCCCTGAGGACGCCATCGAGTTTTGCACCCATCTCTGGCGTTTGGATTTCTTTCGCATAGGTTGGGCTGACTGTATTGACCGCATCGGCGAACAAAATCCCTATTTTTAGAAAATTCACATCGCCGAAGAACTCGAATGGTCCAGTGGGATAGTATAGTTCCCGTCCGAGACCCATTATATCCAAAACATCTCGCGGGAAAACGCCTTGATATGCGAGATTGTGGATTGTCAGCACCGATGCCACATTTCTCCATATGGGATGCGAACTATACGATAGTTTCAAATATGCGGGCAGAAGCGATGTGTGATGGTCGTTCGTGTGTATTATATCCGGATGGAAATCGAGTGCGGGAATGGCATCGAGAACAGATTTGGCGAAAAATACCAATCGCTCGCTCTGGTCTGGAAAATCCTTTTTCGTCTTCGGGTCAAAATAAATGCCCATCCTGTCGAAATATCGTTTGCTGCGAACGAAATAGACAGGGATTCTCGTTCCTGGCAAATTCGCGGTGAACAGGTCGAATGTCTCGATTTTGTCGCCGATTGTAATAGGGATATTTTTCACATCGGCAGATTCTATCCCGAATTCATCGGCGCGTTTTTGAATATCGCCGTAATAGGGCATTATCAACCTGACATCCACGCCGAGATTATGTAAAGCCTTAGGTAATGCACCCGCTACATCTGCGAGACCGCCGACTTTCGCAAATGGATATATCTCCGCCGATACTATAAGCACTTTATCGACCATATACTTCTCCTTTCCAAATTTTATTAAATATAGCGACAAATTTTTAAAACAAAAGATATTTTTTCAGAGACAGAAATCCCCAATAGAAGAGTTTTTCCATAAGGAGCTCTTCAGTATTTCGCGCGGATGAAATTCGTGAAAGAAAGAATTTATTTTTTAACTCTGTCCTATATAGTCGCGATATTTCTATTTTTCCACTACCCTAAGGAGATGGCTTCCGAGTTTTAGAAATGAGGATAGTTCGTTTTGGTCTGGTATTTGTAATTAAAATCTATGTAGTATCTTCCCAAACTATCCGTGCCAAAACTGAGAACTTTCAACTTTGTGTAGTGATTCTGCGAGGTTCTGATAGCACACACTTTGACCGATGACACATCTATACTATTGCCCCATCCTGTTTCGCCTGCATCGGGGAAATCGTCTATCGAGCCGACACCGAGCATCAGAAACTGCGATGTTCCTGTCCAAACTCCGCCGGCGAGGTCGGGGCTTTTGAGAATAAGTCCCGATTCACTCGAACTCGTCGTGTCCAGATACATATCGGGTTCGGGCTCTGTTTCGGTGGATGAAAGTGCAACACCATCGTTGAAATTGAATGCACAAATCGTGTCAGATTCATAATTATAAATTCTCGCCGAGCCGAGAATCACAGGAGATGTTTCCACAACTCGAAGCCCCGAGAGAGTATCTCCACTATCGACAGTGCGAACAGCCTTTATACCGAAATAGTATATCGAGCCATCATCGAGCGAGTCGCCATTGTATTCGGTCATAATGTATTCTGTGTCTGTGATAGTGGAATCGAATACAAGATAGCTATCGAGCTCGGACAACGACAACGAACTCAAATCTATATTTTTGGAGGCATATAGATAATATCCCTTGAAACCGCTTTCTCCAACCTCTGGCGAGTTCGCCCAGACAACTTTTATCGAATCGTCGTAAGGTATCGGAGTTATAGCAGGAGCAGTTATAGATGGTGGCTCCTCGGGTGGAGTTTCTTCCTTAGAACACCCATAGAAAAAGATAATCGAAATCGCCGCAAACAACATTGCATAGAAAATTTTTGTTCTCATTGTTTTCCCCCTGTTTATATTTATATAAATTTCGACCTAAATTTTTGGTTTGTCAATCTATTTTTTCACATTCGTAGTTGATTTTTTTGATTGACTATGTTTATTGGAGTTTGTAGGAAAGAGGATTTCATTATCGCAAAATTATGTCTTTTCGTATAAATATTTGGAGGTAAGAATGGACCGCTCGGGATTTAGATACCTAATAATTTTCGGCTTGATTGCACTCGCGGGAGTTATATCTAAAAGTATGTATGGATATATTTTTTCTGCGATTTCAGGATTATTTTTTCTGTTCACGGCGTTCTTCTTCCGCGACCCCGACCGTAAAATTCCCGATGGTAAAGATAACATCGTATCCCCCGCCGATGGAGTAATCGTCGATATCTCCGATGTTCACGATGAGGATATCGGCGACTGCAAAAATATCGCGATATTTATGAGCCTTTTCGATGTTCATATCAATCGCGCACCGCTCGATGGCGAAGTTGTCGATATTAAGCATTTTGACGGCAAATTCAAAAAGGCGTTCCGTCCCGAGGCATCGCTCGAAAATGAGCGAGTTGAGATGCTTATGGAGACATCGGCGGGTAAACTCCGTGTCCGACAGATAGCGGGAATAATCGCCCGAAGGATTATCTGCCGTGCTAAAATCGGCGATAATTTGCATAGAGGACAAAAGTATGGGATAATTCATTTCGGCTC
>CAYRNI010000119.1:0-6874 GCA_964425665.1 uncultured bacterium | reverse complement strand
TTTTCAGAGAAAATTTTCGACTTTGGAGGTGAAAATTTTTTACTTCATTGCATTCAACCCTGCATCGACTTTGTTGAACGAGTAGGAAAACAATGTATCGGCTATTCTCACGCCGAGAGTTCCACTCGATAGGAAAAGATTAAATATCGCCGATTTTTAATACGGGGGTTCTACTTTCGGCTTTTATCATATTTTTCGCATTCGGGATTTTATTCCATCCTCTTGCATTTTTACCGATTATTATCTTACGGATGTTTTTCGTCCACTCGGCATCATCGCACAAATTATACGGAAAATTTATGTAGGCTAATTCGATATTTTTAGGGATAGAATTTTTCGGCGGTGCTTCGAGAACCAATATACTTCTATCGCCCACAGATATTAAACAATTTTTCTGCGAAACAAATTTTATCGAGAAAATTTTTGAACTTCTCGAATTTTTGTTGGAATGTTTTTGCAATATCGTATCGGGAAAATCGGATGGAATGAAAAGATTTTTCGGTCTCAGAGTCTCAAAAATAGTCGCGCCATCCGATAGTGTGTTTTTGCTCAACGGCAGGCAAAGATTATCCACTCTCCTCTGTCCGAGCGAATATATCGGCAAAAGGATATCCTGCCTGATTGCTTTCGACGAGCCGTCGAAATACAGTGCGTTTTCGCCATCTTTCGAGATGAAAAAAACCGAATGTCTCGAGCCCAAAAGATAGATGCCATCCGAGGATGAGAAAGAGACAAAGAACAGAATGACGGTAGCGAGTCCGATTGCCGCAAAAACTCTTGCGATTCGGCTCCACAGAATATTCATTGTTCCGAATGCGAATGCGAAAAATCCTGCGACTGCCCAAAGCGGTGTGTTCGCTATTGGAACGAAATTATACGGAAATCTCGCCAATGTTTTAACAACAATAAGGATGTATTGAATCAAGATACCATCGATTTGAAGGATTATTTTCCCGAGTGGTGGAAAAATTGCCCATAAAACCACACCGCCGAAACCAGCTGCGATTACCGGTGTCAGAACGGGGATGATGAAAAAATTCGTAATCGGGGCAATAAATCGTATAGCGTGGAAATGATATGCGGATGCTGGTGTAGTGCCCAATTGAGCCGAAACAGTTACGAGAATAAGTTGAATCGCTCTTGCGGGAATATCTTTTCTGATGAGGAAATTTTCGCCGAAAAATTTGGCAAGTCTCGGTAGAAAATACAATATCCCTCCCGCTGCGGTGAAAGACAATTGGAAGCCAGCAGAGAAAATATCGAAAGGTCTGAAAAGCAGGATGAAAAGAGCTGCTGCCCCCAGTGCATTAAACGGATTCGATTTTCTGTGCAAAATCGGTGCGACGAGTAGAAAAGCCATCATAATCGATGCTCGCAGAACCGATGGCCGCAATTGTGCTATCATCGCATAGATTGCGAGAGCGAAAATCACTGCCAACGAAGTCCACAGCGGGGAGAGTTTCGCCTTTTTCCGCAGAAGCCACTGCAGAACGAGTGCAACAATCCCGATATGCAAACCCGATACGGCGAGAATATGGAATACGCCTGTGTCCGCAAAGAATTTTTTCGTCTGTGGCGGTAATTTTCTTCCACCGCCGAGAAGCATTCCCTCGAGCAACGCTCCACTCTCGCTGGGCAACGATGACATAACCGCATCGGATATGGTTTTCCTGATAGGTGCGATGATTTTCCGCAGAAAAATATTCCCCCTGTCCTCATCGAGCAAAACAGCGTCTTTACCCGAGAGCCACATCGTTCCGCTTATTCCCTGCCTGCGAAGATATGCCGAATAACCGCCCGAATTTTTATCCACAGGGTAAGGTGAACCTTCGATTTCCCAGAGTTGCCCATAGGCGAGCTCTTTTTCTGGCTCGTCGATGTATACCTTTACCTTGCCCGACGATTCGATGAAATTTTTCCCGTTATCGATGGATACGATTCCAATCGTGGCAGACCATCTGCCATTTTTGTATTCGGGGAAATCCGCGACGATTCCTCTAACCGCTCTGATGTAATCGAAATTTTGCCAAAATTTTTTGGGATGGATATCTGCGAGCTCACAGCGAGTAGAACCGAGCAGTATGAAAGCCACAAGCACGGCGATAACTTTCCAGTTTCCTCTTGCTCCAAATGAGAGCGAAGATAGTAAAATCGCAGCGATAACGAGAAGCGGAATCGATGTTCGGAAATCGAATTGTGCGGTCAGTATAATCCCCAAAGTGAAAGCGGATGCGATTATCAGCACGGGAGCATAAATTTTGGGCGGTCGAGTCATTAAAATCTATTCCAATTTATCGAATCTATTCAAAAATTCATTCCACTTACCGAAATCTTTTGAACTGAAATGTTGTCTGTCCTGGTCTTTGAAAAACGATATACCTTTTAATGAATCTCCCATAACTCGCTTAAAATCATCGACAGACATAACTAAAAAGTGAGGTTTGTCATTATCATCGATTAAGCACCATATAAAAAAGTGATTTTTATCTTTAATCAAATCCCGCGGTTTCATATCTACTGCATAGGTATTCTTCGATTTTCCATTTTTGTATTCAATTCTCGAGCTTTTTACTTGAATTGTCCTAAATTTTGTGATATACTCTTTACTACCACATTCGCAGGAATTGTCGAGCATTTCGATTTCTCCTCCGCAAACATCACAAGTGGGACGGTTTATTAAATTTTTGCTTCCACATTTTTGGCATTTGGTCTTATTCCCAACCATTTCGTATCCACAATCGACACATATTTTTTTAGCAATTATTTTACTTTTTTGGCTTTTGGAAAAATCTTTACCGCACTTTTTGCAAACTAACCTCGGTGTTAAGTTCCAGTTCCTTCCACATTTTTTACAAACATGCTTATGAATGACAAAATCTATGTATTCATCATAAACAGGGTTATATACATTCCAACCATATTTAGATAGTTCGAATGAAACAAGGAATTCGCCATAGCGGGAAAAGTGTTTCGTGCTCAAATCGGTTGTCGATTTAATGTTTTTATTCATCGGTTTCCTCCGTAAAGTCGAATTCGGAGATGTTGATATTTTTATCAAATAAATCTGGTTGTAATTTTCGTTCTATATTTTTCATTATAGCGTCTCGGAACATTTTTTTGTTTATCTCTATTCCGATGCCAATTCGGTTCAATTTTTTTGCGACTATGACGGATGTGAAACTGCCTGCGAAAGGGTCTAATACTCGTTCACCAGAGTATGAAAACATCCTAATCGCAAACTCGGGAATGTCGTCAGGAAATGGCGCTGTATGTCCGAGTTTATTTTCGCCTTTGCTATTTATCTTTATTACGGGTGAAAATCTAACTATATCTCTTCGCCATTTTTTAATAAACTCGTCGGGAATTCTGTGTTCCTCGCTCTGATGAGATTGAGTCATTATCGTCTTTAGAGAAAACCTTTTACCTCGATTGCTTTTGCTTCGCTTGAAACATTCGGGGTTTTTGCACTCCCAACTCATAAGACCGATTTCCGACTGAGCGTTCCCGTTGACTTTCAATGTGCCACATACAGGACAGGGATATCGAGTTCTATCCAATCTATGCTTGTGAAAAATCAAAATGTGTTCGTAGCAATTGGCGGGATATTGGTAGAATGGATAAGGTTTATTTCCGCTTTTGTGTCGTTCCGTTTGAACTTCGCCTTTATCCCAGATAAAATCATCGACAAATGTAAAACCTTCCTCCTCGAATATCTTTATGAAATAAGCACCGAGAGGCAATCTTCTTTTTCCCCAAGTGGATTTAGTAGTCAGATTATCGTTGTCGAAAATGTCACCCACATTGAAGACAAATACACGATGATTGTCCAATACTCTGTATGATTCGCGGATTATTTCGCGCATATCGTCCAAATATTCATTGAGATTTGTCCACTGGGAATAATCGCGAGCGTTATAATAGGGCGGTGAGGTCACCATCAGATGAATCGATTCAGATTTCATACCTTTTAGTGCTTTTAAGCAATCGCCCCAAATTATTTTTACATCGCTGTTTTTATCCTCGATAAATTCGACTAATTTTACATTTATATCTTTATATCGTCTTTGGTAATCCTCCTTGACAAATCTAATATATATATCGATGAACCTTTTAATGACCTCATCGCGGTTTTTTATCTCGTATAAATCGGCAATTTTTTTCTGGAATTCACTCAACCTGTCATCTGAAAAAGTAGTTTTCAGATATGGTATGCTTATCTGCATAATTTTATCCAAATAATGCACCTAAAATTCCTCCGAATTACATTCGATATATAAGATAGCACAAAATAATGTATCGGCGAATTAAATCGACCATCTCATCATCACGCTGCCCCAGGTGAAACCTGCACCGAATGCCACCATAAGCACATTATTTCCCTTCTTGATTCTGCCGTCGCGAACCGCTTCATCCAGTGCAATCGGTATCGAGGATGCCGAAGTATTGCCATATTTATCTATCGTTATTACGACCTGTTCCATCGGCAATTTTAGTCTTCGTGCGAGGAAATCTATAATTCTGATATTTGCCTGATGAGGAACCAGCCAATCGAGTTGTTCAATCGAGAGTCCCGACAGTTCGAATCCTTTGAGAGCGGATTCCTCCATCTGCCTGACGGCGTGCTTGAACACCTCGTTGCCCGCCATATATAATCCGTGTAGATTTTTCTCGACAGTTTCTTTCGATGCAGGCATAGCCGAACCGCCAGCTTTTAGGATGAGCAAGTCTCCAAGCGAACCATCTGCTGCGGTATATGTCGCGAGGATGCCATATCTATCGTCATCGGATGGTCCGACGACAGCGGCTCCTGCGCCATCGCCGAAAAGCACACAGGTAGACCTATCCGTCCAGTTGGTTATTTTAGTTAGTTCCTCAACGGCGACAACGAGAACATATTTTGCCATACCCGTTTTGATAAAAGCATCGGCTTGTTTGAGTCCATAGATAAATCCGGTGCAACCTGCGGAGAAGTCGTAAGCCATCACTTTTCTCGCACCGAGTTTATTCTGAAGCAGGCAGGCGGTCGATGGAAAACTATAATCCGGCGTGACAGTCGCCACGATAATGATGTCCATATCCTCTGGTTTCAATCCTGCCATATCGAGTGCATTTCTTGCGGCTCTGAGGGCGAGTTCTGACGATGGTGTATTTTCATCGGCAACACGACGCTCGACGATACCCGTCCTCGTTCTAATCCATTCATCGTTCGTATCAACTATTTTTTCTAAATCGGCATTAGTAAGCACTTTTTCCGGCAGGAACGACCCTGTTCCCAAAATCGTTGCTTTCATCTTTCAACTCCTTAAGTTTTTCTGCGGATTTACTAAGTGCTTTCGGCAGGTCGACAAGAGCCATATTTTGTGCGAGCAATATCGCATTCGCTATCGCCTTGACCGAACTCGAACCATGACCGATAACCACATTGCCGTTGACCCCCAAAAGAGGAGCACCACCGTATTCGGCATAGTTGAAATCCTTTATAGTTCGTTTCAGCGATGGATACAGCAAAAGTCCACCCAACAGCGAAAGCACCGAATATCTTCGACCTTTTTTGAATAATGTTTTCACCAGAGAATAAATACTTTCAGTGTATTTGAGCAAAATGTTTCCCACAAATCCATCGCATACGATAACATCGGCATAGCCGAACAATATATCTCTACCCTCTATATTTCCGATGAAGTTTATCCCGAGTTTATCCGCATTTTTCTCGAGCAATTTGTGTGCTTCCTTCACGGCGCTATTTCCTTTGCTTTTTTCCTCGCCGATAGATATCAAAGCGATTCTCGGATTTTTCCGTTCCATAACGAGTTCGGCATAAGTGGAACCGAGCACCGCGAACTGCATAAGTTGGCAAGGTCTGCAATCGACATTGGCACCCACATCCAGCACGGCGATTGGATGTCCTTTTATAGTCGGGAAAACCGAAAGAATCGGCGTCCGCTCGATGGACGGTAATTTTTTCAATATTATCATCGCGGCGGCGGCTATCGCACCGGTATTTCCGATACTAACGAAGCCATCGACCTCACCGTTTTTGAGCAGTTCGATTCCCTTGACAATTGAATTTTCCCTGTTTCTAACAGATTGAACAGGACTGTCCTTCATAGCGACAATATCTTTGGCATCTACAACCGAAAATTCGGGCGGGTGAAATCTTTTCCTATCGAGGTAATAGTTTATTTCATCCTCGCGACCGACAAGAACAATTTCCAACTGTTTCGCTTTGGATATAGCATAAATAGCAGCCTCGAGATTAACCTCTAAACCTTCGTCTCCGCTCGATACATCGAGTGCGATTCGAATGAGATTCTTCTGCCGTTTGAGTTTTTTTCTCCACTTCGATGCCAATCGAGAAGTGTAATACTTTATCCTGCCCGTTTTTATTTCTCCTTTTTAGAGACAGAAATAATCGGACGACCATTATAATAACCGCAGTGAGGACAAACCCTATGAGGCAACATAGGCTCCCCGCAGTTCGGACAAGTAATGACATTTGGAACTTCGATTTTCCAATGAGTTCTGCGTTTACGCGTCCGTTGGTTCGAATGTCGTCTTTTCGGTAAAGGCATAAAAAACCTCCAAATTTTCGACTAATAATTACATAAACTCGTTGTTCAATCTTGTATCTGAATTATTCAAAATGCAAAAATATATTTTTCAAAAATATTTAATAATTAAAAATATGCAAGAATTTTATTCGCTCATTCGCCGGGAGTATAACTAACAAGAACTGAAATTTCACCATCGGAATCCAAATCTTTTACATCGCCGACATTTCTTGCTAACCAACTATATGATGTATCGACATCTACATTATCTATCGTGCTGTCTGGATTAATCTCGATGCTTATTCCCGATTCCATAATGCTCG
>CAYRNI010000118.1:0-6885 GCA_964425665.1 uncultured bacterium | reverse complement strand
GGATATAAGTTGCATATTCAAAATACCGGCGGTGCATCCAGCGCAAAAATTGGATACTCTTCATCATATACGGATAATAGACTGTTTTTCGGCGATGCCAACTATGTATATGTCGGAGAGTTGAATGCAGATGACAGGCTTTACTTGCGTGGAAGTAGTATATCTATTGACATAGGAGGAAACCTCGGCAGCAGTGGTCAGGTGCTAAAATCCAATGGAACAACATTGTATTGGGCAGACGACGAAACAGGTGGCGGCGGAACTCCCGGCGGATATGACGGCACTATTCAATTCAACAATTCAGGTAGTTTTGGCGGCGACAGTGCCTTAGTGTGGGACAGAGGCGACAGCACACTCATAATCAAAGCCGCCAGCGTGGGCGATGGACTGAGAATTGAGGGCGACACCTACGGATGTCCTGTGATTGTTCTGAAAAATACAAACACTTATGGCTCAATGGTGTATGGTTTCGGAACGAGTGGCGACACCTATTACGCCGGCGTGGAATTTGAAATTGACAGCAGCAGCACGATTGTGAACAAAATGATTTTGTATAACAACAATCCAGGAGCGATTGAGTTTGCAATAAATCCCGGCGGTGGAACTCAGACCTTGATGAGGATGCCGCCGACTGCTGACAAAGTTGATGTATTAAAAACGCTGTCTTTGGATTACTCTCGCACTTATGTGTCGGGATATGACGGCGGAGGAAATCATTGGGTAACTACCGGCGGTCCAGAGTCCGGGTCGTGTTTTATGTCATTTATTGGCACCGGAGGAGGAAATGCAACGGCGGTGAATATCGCTCCCGGCGGCGGAACCGGTCTGTATGTGAACAGTTCTCACGATGTCGGGATTGGAACTTCCAGCCCAACCTCAAAACTCCATGTGGTGGGCAATATCTATTGCACGGGCAAAATCACCAGCGACGGCGGTGTTGACCCTCCCTATGTCCTTTATGACAGCGAAACACGAGAAGCAATTAAAGCACGAATTGTAAAGGAAGTTCCTAAAGAAAAACTAACAGGCGCTGTTCTATTTTGGAACGGAGAAAGCAAACGATTTGAGGTCTACCTACCAACTGAAGGCGAATTCCTCGATTTGCAAGGAAATCTTTTGTTGAAAGAAGAACCGTTACAATTGAAATAATGAAAAAACTACAACACTTGTGTGTCTGTCTTCGATTGATATGGAGGTTAGATAAAAATGTCAAAAGATAAGAATGACAAATTGGAACCCGATTATTACATAGTTGGTTTCAAAGGTAGGAGAATAGATTACTTCATCGAGCGCAATCATTTGGCTCTTCACACTGGGGAATTGGTAATCGTTCAAGCGGAAAAGGGGAAAGACTTAGGCAGAATAGTTATGGATATTTCTCGGGAAACTTTCGAGAAACGTTCCGACCGCAAATATCCGCTCGAGATTCTACGGCGTGCATCTCAGGATGAAATCGAACAGTTGCATTCCTTACGGGAACAGGAGGAGGAAGTTATGGAGACCTGCCAGAAATATGTGGAATTTCGCGGTCTCGATATGAAACTCGTCCTCGCAGAATACCAATTCGACAAAAACAAACTAACTATCTATTTCACTGCTGATGAGCGTGTGGATTTTCGTGAACTCGTGAAGGACCTCGCTGCAACTTACCGAACGAGAATCGAACTTCGTCAAATCGGTGTCAGAGACGAAGCTAAAAGACTCAGTGGAATAGGTCCATGTGGTCGCCCGCTATGCTGTGCGACTTTTCTCAACAAATTCGAACCGATATCTACTCAAATGGCGAGGCTTCAGAACCTCGCTGTCAATCCATCGAAAATATCGGGTCTCTGCGAAAGACTTATGTGTTGCCTCGCATACGAGATGAATTTTTACGAGGAAGTAAATGAAAAGTTTCCTAAACCTGGCGATATCGCTCGCTTCCAGAACGGAAAAGAAATGAAAGTCGACTCGGTAAATTATTTCGAAAACAAAATCACACTAATCGACACAGAGGAAAATGAAAAAATCACGATTCCATTCGTCGAATACCGAAAAAGATTAGCGAACAGGAAAGATTTTCTGAAGAAATGGTTATCGAAAAAACAGATACAAAATTCTAACTGAACAAAATAATGGAAAATATAAATTTCTGCGTGATTATAGTTGCTGGAGGGTCTGGCAAAAGGTTCGGTGCCGATATTCCTAAACTGCTGGTCGAACTTGCTGGCAAACCGATTATTTTTTACACGATTCGCAATGTCGCCAAAAGTCATACTAATCGTATTGTTCTCGTCGTTCCTGAAGGATATGAATCTCGGTTCGATGAAATAGCGAAGAATGCAATTTCTGGCGAAAAACCGATTTATATCACAACTGGTGGAGTTCACAGAAGTGATTCCGTTCGCAGAGGATTGGAGAAACTTCGAGAGCATTGTTCTGATGAAGACATTGTTCTCATCCACGATGGTGCTCGTCCGCTCGCCAGCCCGCAGCTATTCGATAGATGTGCCGAATATACAAAAAATAAATATGCCGTTATAACTGCATTGCCGATAGTCGAAACTGTGAAAATAGTCGAGGATAATATCGTATTGGATACTCCACCGAGAGAGAAATTTTGGACTGCCCAAACTCCACAAGGTTTCCTATATAAAATCATAAACGATGCGCTCGCCAACGATGATGTTTTCACCGACGATGCAGCGGCTTGTGAAAAACTCGGTCATAAGGTCGCGGTTATTATGGGAGAAAGGGAAAATATCAAAATAACGACCCCACAAGATTTATATATCGCAGAAAAATTGATTAGAAAACGATATAACCGTTAAAATCCATTTGGAACTATAATACAGCCATTTTCATCTCTAACAGAGTCGAGTGTTGTGAAAACACTATCGCCATCCGTAAATCCAATGCCGTAAAGCATTATGAAAATACTATCTCCCGAATAGGATACATCTACATTTGCAGATGGTCCGACTAAAACAGTCGAATTTGTATCGCCTGTAAAATCGACAATATTCACAGTGAAATAAACACTATCTATCGATGAATGGCAAATCGTATCTATAAGTGCAAATTCCACAGTTTGGAATTCACAAGATACAAAAACATTTGTTGCAGGGCATTCAACTTTTGCTTCGTATTTTGGGCATACCACGAAGGAGCAACTATCATATCCCCAATTGCAAAAAGAATCTCGAACAGCAACGGATACGAAAACACTTCCACAAGTGGATGGAACTTCTATTTGTGCAAATGTATCCCAAACAACAAATTCGAGATGAACCGTATCGTAATCTATATATAGAGTTTCGGGGTCATTTCGCCAGAACATATCGTCGACTGTCCAGTGCAAGTAAACGGAATCCCCCGCAGAATAAACGAAACTTTCGGGGCATTCAATCGAAACGATAGGTCTATGGGAATCCAATGGCGCATAGGTGGTATCATTTAAAGAATCGATGGATTCTAATCTATTCACCACTATGTTGTCTATGACTTGCTCGCTGTAGCAATCGCCTGTCGATGCTGAGAAACCGATATGTGCCCAAAATGGTGCGGGCAAATCTGGAAAATCCGAATCGATATAGGTTACGCCATCCAAAATCACTCGGCAGTGTGGATATTCTACTATAACTCGGGCATCGTGCCAATTGTTATCCACCATATCAAATGGAATATTCACCTGTTGCAGTGAGACAGGAACACTATCGGTTCCGACAAATAGGCAAGCGACCGAATCTATACTGACGGCTATATGATTCCCGTTGATATCCGATTGTGGATTGCCACAAAAATTATTATAGGTATCGAATTCGATTCCCCATCCTGCACTGCCTATAATTCCGATACTTCCACCGGGAGACAGCGGCGGGTCGAGCAATGGCGAAAAAATCAAAGAAATCCCATCGGCACCTGTGGAATCGTCGGAAACATCACACCATCCAGGGATAAACTTAAACCTGAATTTGATGTCCAATGTATCGCAGAAAAATGTATCCACGGTCATAAGTCTGCCATTGCGCCAAGTTGTATTTTGTGTCAGGACAAAATATTCGCTGTCCGCTACAACAAAGCCATCGTTGCCATTGATTTGATATAGTGTAGAATCGAAAGTAGAAAATGAATCCGCAAACAGCGGGTTGGATACTCTAACTAAGAGCATCCAATCGTATCCTTCCGTATCGGGAAAATCTGTGCTCATAATCCAATAGAAACAATGTATCCCGGGTAAAACGCTATCGCCCACATCGCCGGAGGTATCCGCGAATGTAATGAACCAATTCTCGCCGAAATTCACCCAGGTAGAACCGCTATCGGAACCGATTTCAATCGAAACATTATACGAACTTTCCGAACAAGTGCTGGAAAGAATATAACATATTTCCACTACATTACTATCATCACATTCTGTTTCCTCAGAGAACCAGATGGAATCGATGCTAACCGAATCGGAAAGACGAGTTGTAAAATGACCATCATCGCTAATGTCGGCATCCCGTAGATGCTGTTCAACCGATATTTCGATAGCACAAGAAAATGAAAAAAACAATAATAAAACAAATACTAAAAAAAATCTTTTCATTAAAACTTCCCCTTTTATCTTGAAAATCTATATGACTTCTGCAAAATGCAGAATTTTTTTTGCCTATTTTGCAAAACGCTTGGAAATTTATAGAAACAAAGTCAATTTTTAATGATTACCAAGAAAGTCAACATATTTATTTTATTCACAATGTTATTCTTGATAGGTTGTGTGCCTTCGCCGAGATACTTACCGAGAGGCAAGTCCATCAGAATTGCACAAAAGAGAGAAGTATCAGAAAAATCGGCAATCGAAGCTCAAAAAATTCCTGCCGATGGAAGTCTTTATGGAACAATCAATCTTTATCTCGGAACACCATACAAATATGGCGGCACTGATAGAAATGGGATAGATTGTTCGGGCTTCGTCCAAAAGGTTTTCGATGAAGCATTGGGGATAAAACTTCCGCGAACTGTCGCCCAACAGTGGAAATTTGGGAAACCTGTCGATAAAGATGAACTGGCATTCGGCGACCTCGTCTTTTTCAAAACTAATCGTAAAAAAACTCCATCACATGTGGGAATATATATCGGGGCGAATAAATTCGCCCACGCATCCAGCTCTCTCGGCGTAACCATAACTCCGATGTCCGACTCATACTGGTCGAAAAGATATGTCGGTGCAAAAAGAGTAATTAAAAGAGAATAGAATATTCCGTCTCATAAAATTTCAGGTAAGTTCGACTTATTCCATTGCCTTTCGTCTCGACGGGAATTTTATGAATACACCCGGTAATGCGCCGAGAAAATCCGCCATCCAGTCGAAAAAACTGCATTCGCGACCTGGAATATAACCTTGGGCTATTTCCAATAAAATCCCGTATATAGATGCTATAATAAGTGCGTAAAGCCAACCGTATTTGATATTTTTAAATTCTCTAATAGAACGGACAAGAAAAAAAGCCAGCACGAAAAATGCACCGAAATGTGCGATTTTATCAGCGAACGAAAACATCTGCCCTGGACCAAATTTTGGAATCAATGAAACTGCAAACAATACCAAAGCATATACAATCGTTATTATTGTGAAAATTTTTGATTTCATAATTTGTATTAAACTATCTAACAGCTAAAATATCGCAATGAAAAAGTGAATAACTATCTGAATAAATACGATTTTGTTTGGTATAGAAATTGCTTGATTTTTTGATGAAATTTAATTTATAGAATATCGAATGGTCTATTAAATATGGAAAATATAGATGAAAAATATATGCATCTCGCTTTGAGATTAGGTAGGAAAGGATTGGGTAGAACCTCTCCGAACCCCCCTGTGGGGGCGGTAATCGTTCGCGATGGACGGATTCTCGGTAAGGGATGGCATCACAAAGCCGGTATGGCTCACGCTGAAATCGAAGCGATAGAGAATGCAAAGAAAAACGGGATAACAAATTTCGTCGGTGCGACGATGTATGTCACACTGGAGCCTTGTTGTCATTATGGCAAAACACCACCTTGTGCCGACAGAATAATCGAGGAGGGCTTCTCTCGTGTAGTAATCGGGACAATGGACCCGAACCCACAAGTTTCCGGCGGTGGAATAAAAAAACTTCGGCAGGCAGGAATTGCTGTAACTGTCGGTGTTCTCGAGAAGAAAGCGATACGACTTATCGAACATTTCAGGATATATACTCGTCTCGGCAGAGCGTTCCTCGCGGTGAAATTTGCCGAATCCATCGATGGTAAGATTGCTGCCAGCGATGGCAGTTCGAAATGGATTTCCTCGGAGTCCGCTCGAAAATTCGCTCACAGATTACGAAATACACACGATGCCGTTATGATTGGAGCAAGAACTCTCGCTATGGATGACCCCGAACTCACCGTCAGACATATAAAGGGTAGAAACCCTGTCAGAATAGTTCTCGCTGGGCGAAATACTGTATATGCTCATCATAGAATTTTCGAGGATAATCTCGCACGAACAATTTTGGTATCCTCGCTGAAAAATCCATTTCATTCTGGGGTGCCCAGCGGAAATGTCGAAATATGGAAATTAGAACCGAATACAAAAGGGCAAATTCCTATTCATTCGGTTCTCGAAAGGCTTTCGGAGGAAAATATAATCTCCGTTCTACTCGAAGGCGGTTCGAAACTTATCGGCAATGCCATTGCCGAGGGTGTCGCCGATAGAATTTATGCCATAATCTCACCTAAAATAATCGGACATAGCGGAATTTCATCCGTGGGTGCGGAAATCGCTCCCGATATAACATCTGCTCTCGATTTGGCAGATGTCGAATATAGAAAACTCGGCACAGATTTTTTAATCACGGGGAGAATTTCATACAGCAAGGTATCGAAGATGTGAGGATTATA
>CAYRNI010000117.1:0-6924 GCA_964425665.1 uncultured bacterium | reverse complement strand
TCCATCACCAACGCATAAATATCTGTGAACTCGATAGTCCCAGGATGAACAATAAGTGAAATATTCACAGTATCATCCATAGGGATTTCCAAGCCGTCAAAATCGCCGCCTACTGTATGAAATGGACTGAGCGGATACATACCCATCGGGTTCCCTTTGAGAACAGAGTCGCTAACAACTGCAACACCGAAAGCATAGTAAAGACTATCGTCATCGAACTCGCCTGGAATGCTAAAAGACCATGGCGGTTCAGAAACCATAGCAAAATCTACATCGGTATAATCTATCGAGCCACCTGCAAGAGATCTCATTGCATTTTCGGTGAGAACCGCAGCAAATCCCTGTGCTGTATCTGGTTCGGTGCATTCGAAAACAAACCTGCCAGAAATTGTCCCTGCAAACAAAACTCCTGAAGCCAAGCAAATAATCCCAATGAATACTACAATCTTTCCCCGCATTGTTAACCTCCTTGTTTTAATGATTTTTACAATTCTGCAAAAATAATTTTTTCATAAAAATATTTATTCAAAAAATATGTGAAAGAAATTTTTAAAATAAAAATAGCTGGCGTGGGGAGTCGAACCCCAAACCTGCGCATTACGAATGCGCTGCTCTACCGCTTGAGCTACGCCAGCAATGGTTTCATAATTAAAAGATTTGCATACATTACGCAAATATTTTTTGCTATTTGTAAAAGATTATGCAGTTTTTTAAGAAACCCAAAAAGCACGGAGCTATATATAAATAATATTCCACAGAGCGAACAAACATAACTTTTACATTAAAATAGAGAATTTATTCTTTCCCTTTTTCGGAAAACCAGCCTTCATTTCTCATCGCTTCCGTCGAAGCCTTATTACTCGGACCATCTCCTCTGGCTACGAAAACCCCGACATTCTTACCGACCGCTTCTGATATCTCTGAAACATCTCTGTGTGTAAATCCTGGACAGAGAAGAATTGACTGAATACCATTCTCTTTAACAGCCTTTTTACACACTTCAATCGCTTGCCCCTGATTTTTGACCACTGCTACAAATAGATTATAATGTTTTGAAGTTTTAATAACGCACCTGTGCTTTTCCGGGTCCGCATCGGGAGCATGGGCGAGGAATAAAACCTTAAATGCCATACTTATCACCTCCTATCGCAATTTTTTATGAAAGTGTTGGAGTATCCTCATATCCGTAAGAACCCTGCAAAATAGAGAATTTTGTCATTTCGAGCGTAAGCGAGAAATCTTAAGTCGTTGCTATTCAAAAGATTTTTCGTCGCTTCGCCTCGAAATGATGCCATTTTAACTATTTCGCAGAAGTCTTTATATTTTATATGTGCATTTTTTCTTCTGAATAATATTAAGAAATTTTAAATTAAAATCAAAAAATATCAAAAAAATATTGTGAAATTTTGCACTCTTATTAAATTTTTGAAATAATTGAAAAAAATTATTAAGGAGAATTAAATATGGCAAAAGAAAAAGCAACAAAAAGCAAGGGTTCAGTGCTTGTTGTCGGCGGTGGAATCGGCGGTGTTCAGGCAGCACTCGATATGGCTGATGCAGGATTTAAGGTCTATATGGTGGAAAAAACTCCATCAATCGGTGGAGTTATGAGTCAGTTAGATAAAACATTCCCTACCAATGACTGCTCGATGTGCATTCTTTCGCCAAAACTCGTGGAAGCAGGACGACATAATAACATCGAACTTATCTCGATGGCGGAAGTTATCGAATTTTCCGGTGAACCTGGCAATTTCAAGGCAAAGATTTTGAAGCATCCCCGATATGTCTCACTCGACGACTGCAAGGGCTGTGGCGATTGTGCCGATGCTTGCCCTGTGAACAATCGAGTTAATATCTACGAAGAGGGTTTGATGGAACGCAAGGCGATATATCGCCCCTTCGACCAGGCGATGCCATCCGCATTCGCGATAGAAAAACTCGGAATTCCACCCTGTCGCGCGAGATGCCCGCTCCATGTTAATCCGCAGGGATATGTAAATTTGATTAAAATCGAAAAATATGAAGAGGCATTGGCTCTCATTCGTGAGAAAAATCCATTCCCCGCTATTACTGGAAGAATCTGCACGCATCCTTGCGAAACCGCCTGCGAACGCGGAAAATACGACGAACCTATCGCAATCGACTTTCTCAAAAGGTTCGTCGCCGACTATGAGATAAAGGAGAAAGGTTCGTTCCAATGGGACTTGACAAAGGACGAACCGAACGGAAAGAAGGTCGCGATAGTCGGTGCGGGACCTGCTGGTCTTATGTGCGCTCACGACCTCGCAAGAAAAGGATATGATGTAACGATATACGAGGAACTGCCAAAACCCGGCGGAATGCTCTATGTCGGCATTCCACCGTATCGACTGCCGAGAGATATATTATTCGGTGAAGTCGAACTTCTCGAAAAACTCGGTGTGAAATTCGTGTTCAATACTCGAGTCGGGAAAGACATCACTGTCGAGGAACTTCGCAAAAACTACGATGCTCTTTTCATCGCAATCGGAGCACACAAGAGCAAAAAGCTGCGTATCCCTGGCGAAGACCTCGAAGGGGTCTACGGTGCGGTGGAATTTTTGCGAGAGGTCAATCTCGGCGGGGACATAGACCTTACGGGTAAAGTTGTTGGTGTCGTCGGCGGAGGAAATGCAGCCATCGATGCGGCGAGAACATCATATCGTCTCGGAGCGAAAAAAGTAATCATTCTCTATCGCCGAACTATTGCAGAGATGCCCGCAAATCCGGAAGAAATCGAAGAGGCACAGGAGGAAGGAATCGACATACAAATTCTTACACTTCCAATAAAGGCAATCGGCGAAGATGGAAAACTTGTCGCCGTGGAATGCCAAAGAATGAAACTCGGCGAACCCGACGAATCGGGAAGAAGAAGACCAATTCCAATCGAAGGTTCAGAATTCACAATGGAACTCGATATGTTGATTCCCGCAATCAGTCAGGAGCCAAATCTCGAAAATATCGGTGAACTCGGTGAAATTTCCACGAATAAGTGGAATGCGTTCGATGTCGATGAGAAAACGCTTATGACCAATGTCGAAGGCATTTTCGCTGGCGGTGATGCTGTAACAGGACCAAAAACATTCATCGACGCTATGGCTGCTGGAAGGAAAGCGGCGATTTCAATCGACAGATTTGTCCGCGGGGAAGATTTGCTCGAAAACAGAAATCTCGACGAAGAAGGACCTTTTGAAACCGATGTGGAATACGACGGCGAAGAACCTGTTCGCAAACAGCGAGCGGTTATGCCGACAATACCGCTCGAAAAACGAAAATCCTTCGACGAGGTATATCTCGGCTTTACAGAGGAGCAGGCGAAAGATGAGGCGAGTAGATGTCTCGCCTGCGCATCCTGTGCGGAATGTTTCGAATGCGTTAGAGCCTGCGAAGCGGATGCGATTATCCACGATATGCTTCCAGAGATTGTGGAAGTCGAAGTCGGTTCGGCGGTTCTCGCACCTGGATTCGACGAGTTCGATGCTTCGCTGAAAAGCGAGTATGGTTTCGGCAGATTTCCCAATGTCGTCACATCGATTCAGTTCGAGAGAATTATGTCCGCTAGCGGTCCATATAAGGGACATATTCTCCGCCCTGGCGATAAAAAACATCCGAAGAAAATAGCGTGGATACAGTGTGTAGGTTCCCGCGATGAAAAAGCAGGAAAACCTTTTTGTTCGTCGGTTTGTTGTATGTATGCAACCAAAGAAGCGGTCATAGCGAGAGAACACGCCCCCGATATCGAGCCTACGATTTTCTATATGGATATGCGCTCGTTCGGAAAAGATTTCGACAAATACATCGACAGGGCGGAAAATGAGTATGGCGTTCGTTATATCCGTTCCCGAGTGGCTAAAATCAATGAAATTCCCGAAACTGGAAATCTTGTCATCAAATACGAAACTGAAAGCGGCGAACTCGTCACGGAAGAGTTTGAAATGGTCGTCCTTTCTGTCGGTCTCGACCATCCGCAAGATGCGGATAAACTCGCCGAGGTCTTCGGCATCGGTTTGAACGAATTCAAATTCGCCGAGACGAAACCATTTTCGCCGATGGAGACAAGTCGGGAAGGCGTTTATGTCAGCGGGGCTTTTTCATCGCCGAAGGATATTCCCGAAACTGTCGCTCAGTCGAGCGGCGCCGCTGCAATGGCGACATCGCTCATCGCCGACGCCAGAGGAACGGAAGTCTCACCGCGAGTTTATCCACCACAAAAAGATGTGCGGGGAGAGAAACCGCGCATCGGCGTATTTGTGTGCCATTGCGGAATAAATATCGGCGGCGTTGTCGATGTCCCCGCCGTTACAGAATACGCAAAGACACTTCCCTATGTTGTCTACGCCGAGGATAATCTTTACACCTGCTCTCAGGACACGCAGGACAGAATGAAAGAAATCATAAAAGAGTATAATCTGAATCGTGTTGTTGTCGCATCTTGCACGCCGAGAACCCACGAACCGCTTTTTCAGGAAACAATCGCACAGGCGGGATTGAACCGATATCTGTTCGCTATGGCGAATATCCGCGACCAAGATTCTTGGGTTCATCAGAAAGAGCCCGTCGATGCCACAGAAAAGGCGAAAGACCTCGTAAGAATGGAAGTCGCAAAGGCTGCTCTTCTCGAACCGCTCACGGAACAGCAATTACCGATTACAAAGCGTGCTCTCATCATCGGCGGAGGACTCACTGGTATGCGAGCCGCAATCCGTATGGCTGACCAAGGATTCGAAACTTTCCTCGTCGAAAGAAACGACCATCTCGGCGGAAATGCCACCCACATTATGCACACAATTCAGGGAAAATCAGGTCCCGAACTGATTAAGGAACTCGAATACGACATCAAACTGCGGGAAAACATAAGGGTATTCCTCGATGCGAACATCGAAGAAATCGAGGGGTTCGTCGGCAACTACAAGACCACAATCGACCAGCACGGAAAGAAGACCGAGCTCGAGCACGGCGTCGTAATCGTTGCGACGGGAGCAAAGGAATACGAACCCAACGAATACGGCTACGGCAAAGACCCCAGAATCGTGAAGATGAGCGAGTTCGAGAAAAAATTCGCAAACGATGAATTGGACTTGAAAGGCGATGAAACAATCGTTCTTATCCAGTGTGTTGGCTCACGCAACGACGAACATCCATATTGCAGTCGATTCTGCTGTCAGAAGGCGGTGCTGGAAACATCGCTGCTCAAAGAAAAATATCCCGACCTAAATGTGTTCGTTCTCTACCGAGATATTCGCACATACGGATTTACCGAACTGCAATATACGAAGGCACGGAAACTCGGCGTGCATTTCATTCGTTTCGATGAGGAAAAGCCGCCTCAGGTGGAAGTGAAAGATGGAAAAATACAGGTCATCGTCGAGGATAAACTGCTGAAAGCAAACCTGATGCTCGAACCCGAATACCTCGTTCTCAATGCTGGCATCGTCGCGCCGAAGGAAGAAAACGAGAAACTCGCAAAGATGCTTAAAGTTCCCATCAACGACGATGGATTTTTCCTCGAAGCGCATATGAAACTTCGCCCCGTCGATTTCGCCACCGATGGCGTTTTCCTCGCAGGGTTGGCTCACGCACCCAAAACAATCGAGGAATCGCTTTCGCAAGCAGATGCCGCCGTCAGCCGCGCAGCAATCATTCTCTCAAAAGATTTTATAGAAACGCCGGGAACGACCGCATCGGTCAACGAATTCACCTGCGTCGGCTGCGGATATTGCGCTTCGGTGTGCGCATACAATGCAATCGAACTTGTCGAGAAGAAAGTTCTCGGTAAGGTCAAAATCGTCGCCGAAGTTAATCCCGCGCTGTGCAAAGGATGTGGTGCGTGCGCATCTTCCTGCCGCTCCAACTCCATCGACCTGAAAGGTTTTACGAACGCCGAAATCCTCAACGAAGTTTATGCACTGGCGTGGGCTTAAAAAACAATCGAGAAATGCAAGACAAAGGGCGCCTGCTTTTGTTGTGGGCGTCCTTTTTGCTTTTTAACGAACGAAAGATTAGAAAACCATATCATCGAGAGAAAGGACATAAGTAATTGTCTCTCGGACGATAACGAAAATCGTTAAGATAGAAACGGCAGAAGCAAAAATCGGCTCATCGTTTGGAGCACCTATTTAGATTAGTTCCTTTTTTCTCGGAAAATCGATATTTTCTCCCCATCATTCCCCTTCAACAATTTTTATCTCTTCTTCTGTGAGTCCGTAGAGTTCATAGACCAATTCATCTATTTGCTCGTCGATTGCATCTGCTATTCGTTTATATCTTTCCTTTTCGTCGGGGATTTGTGATTCGTGTATTTTCTTTTGTATTTCGAGCATTCTGTCCACGAGGGAGACCATTTTATCGTGCTTGGATACATCGGCGGGATTAGAAAAATCTAAATTAGGTAAAGGTATATAGTCAGAATAAATTGCATCCATAACTCTTGATGTTTCTGTGGTCCCGCTAAACAAGACTGATTGAATGAAAAAAGAAGGCAATTTAGAGTTAATAATTCCTGTTAATGCTAAATAATTTATCTTATATTTATTCTGGTCAATAATGATATTAACTAATTTTTCAGTAGTTAGAAATTCACCTTGTATATCTGGGTATGCAACGAGCTTATTCCCACGAAGAACCTTAAGAAACAATCTGGGTCGCATTATCTTTTTTATTTTGTTTTCCCATTTAGGATATGCGGATAAATCTATCATATAAAATCTTTTTAAATAGTATCTTTTAACATCAGGAACTTTATTTATCCATTTTATATTTCCAGCTTTTAGCTGTTTTTTTGTTTTATCCGGTATGTATAGCCCTCTAAATATTTCTTCTTTTACATCGCCCAATCTTGTAAAATTATTAGACAGTTTTAAAAGTAATTTTTCTTTCTTTTTCCCTGCCGATTTAAAAACTATGATG
>CAYRNI010000116.1:4921-7136 GCA_964425665.1 uncultured bacterium | reverse complement strand
GCTTCGCCTCTGCCCACAGAATCTAAGCCCTCATTCGTCTTAGCTTTTACAGATATTTGTTCGATATTGATATCCAATGCCGATGCGATATTCTCCCGCATATTTTGTATATATGGCAATAATTTGGGTCGCTCGGCGATTATAGTTGAATCTATATCGACAATCTGAAACATATTATCAACCAATATCTTATGAGTGTTTTTTAACAATTCGATTGAAGATATGTTTTCGTATTTCGGGTCGGTATCTGGGAAATGAGTTCCGATATCGCCGAGTGCCGCCGCACCAAGTAGTGCATCTATAATGGCGTGGATTAGAACATCGGCATCGGAATGACCCTCGAGACCAAATTCGAAAGGTATTTCCACACCGCCGAGAATTAACTTTCTATTTTTTACTGTCCTATGAATATCGTAACCTATTCCAACTCGCATAAGAATATCCTTTAATATTATTGTGTATCTACATATAAAACAAAATATTACAATTTAGCCAACATTTCTAATGCTTTTTTCGCCGCATTCTGTTCGGCATCTTTTTTGCTTGCACCAACTCCGATACCGAGCAATTCATCGACATCATATACACCGATTGTAAATTCTATATTATGAGGTGGTCCAGTGGTTTCCAAAACTATATAATGCGGTTGTCTACCCTTGCTTTGAAGTAACTCCAAAAGTTGTCCCTTATAGTTTATGAACTTCGGCGAGTGTAATAAAATATCCGCGTATTTGAAAAGTGTTCTCGATATAAAATCCTCGACCGATTTCAAGCTACTATCGACATATATTGCACCCACGATTGATTCGTAGACATCGCATAGAATCGAATCGCTCAAACTAAAATTTTCAGCAGAACTATCGTATATAATGAAATTTTGAAGTCCGAGATTTTTTGCAATATTTGCCAGAGCCGTCGAGTTCACTAAAATTCTCCGCATTTCGGTTAGTTTTCCCTCGTTAGCATCGGGATATTTTCTAAAAAGCCAATCGCCGACAATGTAATCGAGCAAGGCATCGCCTAAAAATTCGAGTCTCTGATACGAATCCGATGGTTTCTCCGCCACCGATGGATGCGTGAGCGCTCGAACGAGTATCTTCTCATCGGAGAATTTGTATCCAAGTATTTTTTCGAGTTCATTCTGTCTGCGAAATATCTTCATAATGAATCATTTCATATAAATATTTTCCTTGTTCAGCAGTTTCACAGGGACATTTGCCACATCCGATTTTGATAGTTCCAGTATAAGTTTTTCTGCACGATTTTTACTGTCTAAGACTGGGTAATGATTTGTCTGTTGTTCAAAAGAATATATTTTCAAGTCAGCGAGTTCGCCATCGGGAGTAAGTTCAATCCAGAGCAATGGTGCATATCCGTTCACTCCCCTTATATTTATCCCGAACCAAGTGCAGAAATTCCCGAGACTGTAAGCGATAATTTTGCCCTTATATTCCTCGATAGCACGAGGTATGTGGGGTCCGTGTCCGAACACAATATCCGCACCAGCATCGATGACATTGTGTGCAAATTTTTTCAGGTCTCCCCTATCTTCTCCCAAAAATGTCTCCACAGTATTGCTTAGGTGTATATATTTCTTCCCCTCGCCACCGCCGTGGAATGTAACCACTACGATATCGGAAATCGAATCCAGTGAATCTACAATTGATACTGCTCTGTCGATATCGAGTAGAGAATAATTTCCCGGAGATGTGCAAAATCCAATAACCGATATACTTTTGCCTCTAACATTCAAACGAGCTATGTCGCCTAATCTTCCCGTATGTTTTATCCCGAGTGAATCCAAAATCCTTTCGGTATCATATCTTCCAGCACTGCCGAAATCTCGCGAATGATTATTTGCCGTGTTCAAAACATCAAATCCTGCATCGGCAAGAACAGGCGCGAGTGATGGCGGCATCCTGAAAGCGTATACTCTGCCTGTGGATGTTTCTTTTAAGCAACTGTCGGAATTCGTAATAGGTCCTTCGAGATTGCCGATAGCAACATCCGCCTCCGATAGGATTTTTTTTGCATCTGAAAAAAGAAATACTCCATCGTCGGGAGGAACCCGAGAGGAATCGGGATAATCACTTCCGAGCATAATATCGCCTACAAGTGCAAACGAAATATTGGGAACGGTATCTCTCGCCTGCCCATAGGAAAACCCAATAACCGAAAGTGCGACCGCTATTTTTAAAATTCTTCGTATCAAAAC
>CAYRNI010000116.1:1440-4821 GCA_964425665.1 uncultured bacterium | reverse complement strand
TAAAAATTGGGCATTATTTTTTCTCGAGGTATTTTATCGAAATTTCGCATCGACGAGGAAAAGATGAGTTGGAGAAAGACCATAATATTAGCGCTCGCTCTACTTGTTTTCGCAATAGGGTATTGGTGGTTTGAAATTCATCTGAAAACGAAGCATCTGCGAACCGAGATAGAGAAAACGCGTCTGCTCGAGAATGTCTATCGCATAAAGCGATTTAGAATCGAAACGAGAAGCGGTTCTGTGGAGGTTGCACAGGATTCCATAACAAAGCGGTGGAATGTGGTATTCCCTGTGTTCTACCCCACGGATAACGACGAGGTGCAAAATGTTCTGAGGGCAGCGCTGGGAGTTCGTTATACCGATGTAATAGCCGATAGTGGAAATCCATCCGACTACGGATTTGCACCGAGTCCCTGGGTGAAATTCTCTGCCGAAGGCAAAACTTTTTATCTCGGCGATGAAACACCTACGCACAATGGCGTTTATGCACAAATCGATGGCGACAGCCGAATTTTACTTGTCGATAAACAATTCCGAACAGATTTGCTCAAACTTCCATTGGATTTGCGAGACAAATCGATTTTACCTGAAATAGATGTGGCAAATCTCGATACTGTGAAAATCATTCGTCCATCGGGGAAAATCACTATAACCAGAAAAGGTTTTCGGTGGTGGCTCACATCGCCAATTATCGCTATGGCATCGAATAAAATCGTCGATGATATGCTGGATAAACTAATATCTGCAAAAGCTTTCGATTTTGCAGCGGAGAACTACGCAGATTCGACAATAAAAAAACTTAAAGCGAAGATATACGCTCGCATTATATTTTATATGAGCGATTCCGCAGAATACTCTATGAATATCTACATCTCGGATAGTATGAACGATACGATGCCCGAATTCGTATATGCCTCCACAAATGTTAAAAATCCATTATTCGAAATCTCAGAGGATATTTATAATTTAATTAGAACACCCGCCGAGTTGCTGCGTGAAAGAAGACTATTTCGGGTCGGCGATGCGGATAGATTCGTTATTACCGGTCCCAATGATTTCAAATTCGAGTGCAAATTCAGAGATGGAAACTGGTTTCTAATATACCCCGATTCGGGAAAGGCGAACAATTCTGAAATATCTAAGATGTTAGACCGATTCGATGCTCTTTTTGTCGATTCCTTCGTGAACGACTCGAATTTTAAGCCATCGGGATGGAAATTTTCCTTCTATATCGGCACAGATAGTATCCCTATTCTCATCGGGGACACATCGAACGGTGAAATTCAAATTAAAAAGGATGGCGAAAAGGAATATTATCTCGTTCAAGATAAAGAAATTTTAAACTATTGCGAACCCGATAGGAAAAAATTTTTCAATCCATATTGAATGAACTGAATTTTCTTGACTTTGTGAAAATCCATATTAGAATTTTCAACTATGTTTAGCATATCGCAAATAATACTCTTCTTTGTGATGGCTGTCGATAGTGTATCATCGCCTGTTATGATACAACCTGCTGTGTCATCTTCTCTATCTGTGGATAAATGTGCCATCGGCGATACATTCGACTATTTTGTGTCCATCGATTTCTTAGATAACCCTGCCTATTGGTTTTGGGATTCCATTCAGCCACCGACGACATCTGGATTGAACTTTATTGGGGAATCAAGAAAAACTATCACATTTTTTTCAGGCGATTCGATTCGAGGCAAAACCATAGTGGATTGGAAATTTTCACCAATCCAGACAGGAGATATAACAATGTCCGATGGCTACTATCGACTGCTATGGATACCCGATGGCGACACGACAAACATCGATACTGTAATGGTGAAATATCCAGGGTTTGCCATAACGGGTTTGCCGGAAAAAAGGCAGAAAATTCCTTTAACTCCGATACTAATGATGATATGCTCGGTTATATTTCTAATCGTTCTTGTTTATGTGTTGCGAAAAATATCCAAGGATATTCGCACACAATCTGAAAAGAAAGTTATTCGGTTAACGGCATCGGAGAAGGCACTCGAAGAACTATCGAAAATTTCACTGAATCGGGACACCGCAGAAAAAATATTTGATACTATATCGAAAGTCGTTCGCGAGTATATCTCTGCGAAATACAAAATCGCTGCTGCGGAGTTGTCGACGAATGAAATCATAGATTCGCTCGAGCGAGGTGGTCTCGGCGGACATAAACTCGTCGAACTGAAAAAGATTTTAAACTACTGCGACGATGTTCGCTTTGCAAAAATTTATCCCGAACGGAGCGAACTCGAAGAAATTTTGGAACTCGCAAAGAAATTTGTATCCGAATGAAAATTTTCTATTGCGTTGTATTATTAAAGAGCATAGAATTTATGTTAATTTCTTATGGAGGCGAAAATGGACGGACAAAATGTCGACATATCCGAACTAAACGAGCGGATTAAGAATGAATCGCAATTTGTCGATAGTTTAAAATCTGAGATGCACAAGGTCATCGTAGGTCAGCGAAAAGTAATCGAGAGGCTTATAATCGGTCTTCTCGGCGATGGACATATTCTGCTCGAGGGCGTTCCTGGTATAGCGAAAACACTTATGATTAGCACTCTCGCGAGTTGCATAGATGTGAAATTCAAAAGAATTCAGTTCACGCCAGACCTTTTACCAGCCGATATTACTGGAACATTAATTTTCAATCAGAAGACAGGCGAGTTCTATGCGAACAAAGGACCTATATTTTCCAATTTTGTTCTCGCCGACGAAATCAATCGCGCTCCTGCGAAAGTCCAATCGGCGTTGCTCGAAGCGATGCAGGAACGACAGGTAACAATCGGCGAAACGACATATAAACTTCCGACGCCATTTATGGTGCTCGCAACGGAAAATCCAATCGAGCAGCAGGGAACATATCCGCTTCCAGAGGCACAAGTCGATAGATTTATGCTGAAAGTGATGGTCGATTATCCTCGCCGTGAGGAAGAACGAACTATTATGGAGATGCACACCAAATTCCATCCACCGAAGGCGAATAAAGTGGTTTCCCCTGAACAGATAATAAGAGCCAGGGAAATCGTTAGGGATGTGTATGTGGATGAGAAAATAGAAAATTACATTCTCGATATAGTTTTCGCGACACGCTATCCGGAGCAATTCGGTATCGAGGACTTGAAACCTCTAATCGCGTGGGGAGCATCACCGAGAGCGACTATGTATCTGCGGATAGCAGCTCAATCGCACGCATTTCTCGAACATCGCGGATATGTTACCCCAGAAGATGTTAGAGCAATCGCAATCGATGTGCTCAGACACAGAGTAATAGTAACTTATGAGGCAGAAGCCGAAGAGAAAAATTCCGAAGATGTCGTTCGAGCGATAATGGCAAAAGTCGAAGTTCCATAA
>CAYRNI010000116.1:0-1340 GCA_964425665.1 uncultured bacterium | reverse complement strand
CATCCGTCAAAATTTTGGCGAAGTATATTCCCGATGGAACATTATCGCCGCAGATATCTTTACCATCCCAGATTAAAGTGTGTTTCCCAGCTCCTCGAATTTCGTAATCCCTAATCATTTTCCCCGCGATGTCGTAAATGGCTAACCGAACAGTTTTAGTATTAACATTACAATCTACTGTAATTTCACAAGCAGAGTTGAACGGATTCGGATAAACTTTTTCAAAAGCCACCATATTAGGTTTAGTTGGTGTTGCACTTGTTCGAGAGATTGTGTAGCTGCCCTCGGCGAGTTCGAGCGAATTACCAGATTGCAAAATAGCTTCGATACCATTCCCTGAAATAGCGAGATTACCATATCTAATATCTGAGCCGAATGTTAATTTGCAATTTTTCGTTATCACGAGATTCCAATTGCTCTTGGAGTCGCGAATATCTCTGGAAAACTGACCGTAGAAATTCGGAGATTTTAAATATCCGAGATGTTCAGAATTCGGGATAGGTGGCGGAAGTATCATATCGAGACCATCGTCATATCCTGCCGATGCCTCGTCGTTGTATCCGATTTGCAATGTCTGAGAACTTGCTCCATCGCTCAATTTCAATGTAGCGATGTTTTCGATTATCTTTCGTGAATGCTTCGCCATAATAGGAGCATCGGAATTTAAAAACAATGTGCAAGGTTCGAATGCGAAAATCCAATATGCCTTTTTAGATACCAGATTATCGACCACATCGTAATTTATTCTATCGTCGGCGAGTGTATAAATACTATATGTGGCTATTGCATCATCGGGAGATGTTCGTATGGAGTATATAGAAACAGGTTCGGCGAGTCCACCGACAAGATTCCAACCAGATTGCAGAACCTTTTTCATCCCGAGATTTTGTATCCCGCGGATTAACCTATATTCCCCCGATGTCCATATAAAATAGCCTCTGCCGGGTTCCAATGTATCGGTTATATTATATGCTCCATCCTCGAAATAAAATGCCGAACTAACTCCCCAGTCCGATACATCGACAGGCGTAGTCGCAGGCGTTGAAATCATAGACCATCCTCGCGTAAGCATATATGGAAATGTTAAATTTGGCGATGGAATCGCCAGAACAGTGTGTTCGCCTGCATCGAGACCTCGTGTGAAATTCAATGGTTCGCCATCGATGACAAATGAAATAATATCGGATGCCGGCGGGTCGATTGTCAGATAGGTCGACGATACGAGTTTCAGTTCGGGAACGGGCTCGTTGTATGGGAGACTAATGGTAGAATATCTCGCTCCATCTATTTCCCAATAAAGCGAAGCCTCGCCCGATGCGGGAATATCGAGCGGGTCGATA
>CAYRNI010000115.1:5286-7195 GCA_964425665.1 uncultured bacterium | reverse complement strand
ATGAAAATACCGATGGTCGAGCGGTCGAAACCCGATACGATAATCTCACTGGTGTAATCCATCCATAAAATCTGCGACCTGACGGGAATTATAAAATGATTGCGCTATATCAGTCGATATCTGAGCAATGGTCTTTTCGAATGCGAAACCTATAATCTCGCCGATTTGCTTGCAACTCGTTATCCTATCGGATTTTATTCCTGTCGCGTGCGGAGTATACGAGAATATACTATTCATATTGTTGTCGAACATTTCGAGATTCAACGATACCTGAAAAGTCGCCTTCGCCTTTTGCCCGTATGTCAATGCAGTTATCTCCACATCGTCGTCGAAATCACCCAACTTAACTGTGATTATCGCATCGTAATTTTTCGATTCGGTAGAATCGGGTATTTTATCAACAATCGATACATCGGAAAATATCGCCTGCAATGCCGAGGTCACAGCATCGGTAATGCCAGAATATACGGGGACATCATAAGAATTACCTGCGCAAAAATCCCCTGTGGTATGAAGTCTTTCGATATAAGTTGTTATTTCCTCATCGAAATTCAGAGCGATTTTCGCATCGAATTTTTCTGGATAATTCCCCGATGGATGCTGCGGGCGGATAATCACCTGCGTCGGTCCACACCCAGCGAGAAATAAAATGAGAACAACAGAAATAAACATAAAAAATTTAAATGAACGCATAAATACCCCCTGAATAATTTTTCACCAATCCATCGTCTCCGTCGTTAAATTTTATGGATAACAAAACCTCGAGCAAGAAAAAACTTCGATTGATTAAACGCAGAGATGCGAGAAATCCTCAGAGGAATTACCACTCCTGATTTTTTTCGCACTCCTCGAAGATAAAAGATTTCAGCGCATCTATACCTGTGCCATCGGTAGCGGATGTGAAATGAGCATCGGGGAAAACTCTTCTGATTTGAGCCAACCGCTCCTTAGTAAGCAAATCGATTTTATTGACAACGAGTATCCGATTTTTCGAGGCGCCTATCTCGTCGAGTTCGTTATGAACGATTTCGATGTGTTGTTCCATCGCAGGATGCGAACCATCGGCGACAATAATCAAAATATTAGACTCCCTCGCCTCCGCTAATGTGCTTCTGAACGATTCTATCAAATCGTGCGGAAGTTTCTTTATGAAACCGACAGTATCGGTGATTAGAATATTCACATTGCCATCGCCGAGTTTTCTTGTCGTGGCATCGAGTGTAGCGAAAAGTTTATCCTCGACTAAAACATTTGCACCTGTCAATCTGTTCAGCAATGAAGATTTTCCCGCATTTGTATATCCTACTAATGCCACGCGAAATAGATTGCTTCGCCGTTTCCTCTGCGTTCTTCGTGCACTCTCGATATTTTCGAGTTTCTTCTTCAACACGGAAATCTGATGCCGTATCGCTCGCCTATCGAGTTCGAGCTGCTTCTCGCCCGGTCCACGAACACCGATTGCCCCATATTGTCTTTCGAGATGTCGCCACATACCTGATAATCTCGGCAGCATATACTCCAATTGGGCGAGCTCCACCTGAATTTTCGCCTCCAGTGTTCTCGCGTGCGTCGCAAATATATCGAGAATAAGTCCGCTTCGGTCTAAAACCTTTATATTGTCGCCTAAAATTTCTGATATATTTCTTGCCTGTGCTGGTCGAAGGTCATCGTCGCAGATTACAGTGTGAGCGGAAGTCTTTTCGACGAGTTCCTTGAGTTCGAACACTTTTCCCTTCCCGATGAAAAATGCTGGATCCGGTGCTTTTCTCCTCTGCATCATCGTCCCAACAACTACACCGCCGGCGGTTTTCGTAAGTAATGCCAGTTCTTTAATATCATCTTCGGCTGTGCGGACATCATCGTCGGGAAGAACGAGCCGAAATAAAACAACACGCTCGGCTTCGCTATC
>CAYRNI010000115.1:2253-5186 GCA_964425665.1 uncultured bacterium | reverse complement strand
GCCTTTTCTGTATCGCCGGATTTCAACGCGTCTTTGATTTCCATAGCCTTTTTCGCATCTTTTCCCTTGCCGAGTTTTGCCCAGACTATACCGATTTGGTCCCAATAAGTTGGGTCCTTAGGATTTCTCTTAACAACTTCCCACAGAACCTTTGCCGACTCATCTAATTTCCCAGCGTTGAAAAGGGCGAGCCCTTTGTTGTTCATCGCATTTATATCGTCGGGCTTGACCTCGAGCGTTTTACTGAAATATTCCGCCGCCTTATCGTAATCTTCCATACTGTAATATCTGACGCCGATATCGAAAAGAACTGCTGGATTTTCAGGGTCTAATTCCTCCATCTTGGTTAGCATTTGAAGCGCTTCTTTCTTCTTATCCAAAGCATCGTATGCATCGGCAGCAGCGGAGTATATTCTCGAGTTTTTAGATGTTTTAAGTGATGGTTCCAATATAGCGAGTGCAGAATCGGGTTTATTTTCAAGTGTATAGAGTCCCGCGAGAATCGCGATTAAATCCTCATCCGTCTTGTCCAAACTGTATGCTTTTTTGTATGTCTTAATACGCAAGTTCGTGTAATAGTTCAGACTGTCTTTATTTCCCTCTTCATCGAATTTCTTCATCTTTTGTTGATATAGAAATCCGAGGTCTTTCCACGCACTTACATTAGTCGAATCGATTTCGAGTGATGTCAATGTCCATTTGATAGAGCCTTCCAAATCCTTTTTCTTCTTCCACAATTTGAGACCCTTATTTAAAGCCTCGCCGCTTTTACTTCGACGCCACTTGGTTATCTCGGAAATGTAAGTTGTATCCAATTGTTCGGCTTTATCGAACATTTTTACCATCTGCTCGAGACTATCCATTTCCCCATACAATTGTCCCGCGAGAAAATATGCCTCCGCATTGGTGGGATTATTTTTAATCTCATTTTTCAGATGAACCAAAGCCTGCGGATAATCTTTTTGATTGATATATACTTTCGCGGATGTCATCTCAGCAGATTGGCATCCGACAAAAAGCAGTATGCCAAAAGCCGTCAGCAGCGATAGAAAGATTACTTTTTTCATCTCTAATCCTCCGTTGTTTTGTTCTTCTAAATAAACTTAAATATAAAATACATTTCAATGCTTGGCAAAGCGAAAAAATTTTGCATCTATTACAGAATTTCCGTTCTTATTAAAATCCGAAACTGAAATGACCTTTATTTTCAAAAAATATTCGGTAATTAAAATTGCAAAGGATTTTTTATTTTGCCGAGTAAAATTATTTTATAATTCTCTAAATTTTTATTGCGGTTTTCCGCAAGAATAAATTTATTTGTAGAGATTTTACAATCGCAATAAAATAAGCAAGGGGGCAATTATGAGCGAGATGTGGCACTATTCTCGTCGCGCACTAATGATGAAATCATCGATAATCAGAGAGACGCTGAAACTGACGAAAAAACCTGGTGTTATCTCCTTCGGTGGAGGACTTCCAGCACCGGAACTTTTCCCTATAAAAGACCTCGAGGAAGCCACTCATAAGGTGCTTAAAGAGCAAGGCGAGAATGCACTTCAATACGCTACAACCGAGGGCTATCCGCCACTGAGAGAATTCATCGCTAATAGAATGGCAACCTTTGGTGTAAAAGTATCTCCCGACGAGATAATGATTACAGGCGGTTCCCAGCAGGGATTGGATATGTGCGGACGAGTATTTCTCGATTGGGGCGATGTAGTCGTCTCGGCGAGACCGACATATCTCGGTGCTATTCAAGCATTCAACGCATATTTCCCAAAATATGTAACGCTTCCATCGGACGACGATGGTATGACTGTCGATGGTCTAAAAGAGATTTTGGAAACCAACAACCCGCGGATGATATATCTCGTCCCGACATTTCAAAATCCCGATGGTAGAACTATCCCTGCACACCGCAGACAGAGGATACTCGAATTAGCAAAGACTTACGGTGTTCCCGTAATCGAGGACGACCCATATAGCGAACTCGTATATGAAGGCACAATACCATCGCCGATGAAAGCGATGGATTCAGATACCGTCATTATGCTCGGAACATTCTCGAAACTACTCGCACCTGGACTGCGAATCGCCTGGCTGATTGCTCCCCCCGGTGTAATCGACAAATTCGTCAGAATGAAACAGGGAGCCGATTTACATACTAATACTTTCGCTCAATATGTGATATACGAATTTCTCAACTCTGGCAAATTAGATGAACATATTTCAAAAATCAGAAAACTTTATGCAAAACGATTAAAGGTTATGATAGAAGCGATGGAGCATTATTTCCCCGATGAGGTTAAATTCACCCGACCCAATGGCGGTTTGTTCCTGTGGGTGGAACTGCCAGAAAAAGTCGATACATCCGAACTTCTACACCGAGCAATCGAAAAAAATGTTGCATATATCCCGGGCACGGCATTTTATCCCGATGGCGGTGGAAAAAACTCTATGCGACTGAATTATTCCAAGCCGAACGAAACCGAAATAGAGGAAGGTATCAAACGGCTGGCAGAAGTTTTTAAAGATGCTCTTGCTAAAAAGTAATTTTCGATATATAATATTTGCTCTTTTAATTTTTTTGTTTGTTGTTTTCGACGGAGAGGTGTCCGAGTCTGGCTTAAGGGGCACGATTGGAAATCGTGTGACCCGAGAAATCGGGTCCGAGGGTTCGAATCCCTCCCTCTCCGCAGGATTAGCCTGTTTTCTGCACACAACTTTTCTTGTCCTGACAAGTCGGGACAATTCGTTGTTGTGCCATATATAAGAACGGGGCTGAATCTATAAATTATTTTCTATTGCAGTCAGCATCCGATTTTTGAATAGCATTACTCGGAGGGGTGCCGGAGCTGGTCGAACGGGGCGGTCTCGAAAACCGTTGTCCCGTTTACTCGGGACCGGGGGTTCGAATCCCTCCCCCTCCGCGG
>CAYRNI010000115.1:0-2153 GCA_964425665.1 uncultured bacterium | reverse complement strand
AACCCGCTGGATTCGAACCCAATGAAAACAGGCGAACGCCTGCGGTGGCGAGCAGCCACTTTTTTATGCGTTGCTTTTTTCCGAATCCCGATAAAATCGGAACATTCCCTGCAACGCAAGAACGAGCGGAAAAAAACAATTGAAACTGCCGAGAATCGGAATCTGTCTTGGAAAGAGACCTAATCAAAAGCGAGATCGACCATATTAATAATCGCCAATTTGTAATTCTCAAAGGTGTGTATTTCTGCCGAGAACGATTACGATGTCATATTTGAATTTTTTGCTTTCGTAAAGTCTTTGAGTGCCTGGAATTATATCCGCAATCCTTTTGGCGATTTCACGAAATCCAGGCTTGTAGTATATTTTGCCCTTATATAGATTTCGTTCGTGCCTGGAATTGCCGATATCTTTAACCTCGAACCCGTTTTTTTCGAGAAGTTTTTGGGTTCTCGCTGCGAGACCTTTTATCCTCGTGCTATTTAAAATTTCTATCGTTGCATTTTTGGTCGGCATATCGTTTCGATTCTCTGCGGTGGATAGAGTTGTCGGCAAAATTTCCGGCGGTATCAGAGCGATATCGTAAGGAGTGTTTTCGCCGCTATCGGTATCGATATATATTCCGTCGGCTGTCCAGAATGGCGCACTTTCATTGTGATTTTTAGTATCCGTCAAAGACATTAGCGAACTACCATCGGAGCGGACTACCCAAATATCCGAACTGGAATTTATCGGGTTCTCGCGGCAGAATGCAATCCATTGTCCATCGGGAGACCACGATGGGTAAAAATCGTTATCGCCGCTTTGGGTCAAACGCAATTTGTTCCCAGATGATAATGTCATCACCCACAAATCCCAATCGCTGCCGTTGAAAGACGAATACGCAATTTTTTTACCATCGGGGGAGAATGCGGGAATCATACCGAATGTCAGGATTCTATCCTCGCCCGTTTCGATTGTTCTCAGAACTATCTGGAACTGTTCAGGGCGAATATTTTTGACGGGCGGAGTTATATAATATACCCACCAGTTCGGGTCGAAAAACAATGTTTTTGTATATGCGATTTTTGTGCTATCAGGTGAAAATGACGCTGCAAAACACATCCCCGCATCCGAGCCGATTAGCAATTTCGGTTTATTCTCAGAAAGTCTGAGTTCCCATATCGCTATTTTTTGATTCCGTTTCGAATCGAATACCAAAGACTGCTCGTCGGGAGACCATACGGGATGGAAGTCCAATGCGGCATCATCGGTGAACATCGAAAACGAGAGTCTTCTGCCGACACGAAATATCAACTCGATGTTGAGTCTATCGCCATCGAGTTTCGCAACAGATATAGTGGCACCTGAAACCGATGGAGTGAAATCATCGAAAGACCGTGAAATTACGAACTCGTATGGAACTTTCTCATCTGTTATTCTCGTATTTTTCGATGCTTTTTGTTGACAATTACTACATTGCACTATTAATGTTAATATTGTCAGCGAAGTGAATAAAAAGTTCATTTTATTCTCCGATATGAGTAATAGAACTCGAATCAAACTATTTTAAAAAGGACGCCAAATTTTTAAAACTCAGCGCCCTATCACATAGAAATTTTACAAACGCTCTATTATGAGTATTACGGGTCGTATTTAAGTGCATCTTCGGGCATAGTGAATATAATTTCTGTCTGGCAGGGTTCTCTGTGTCCAATTCCTGGGCTGGGAGCTTCGACAAAATCACTTTGTTCCTGGTTTTGTGACCAACCAGTCCATCGGTTTTTCCTAACACCATAGCCATATTCCTGGCTGCCCCCCTGCTTCTTATTATTCAGAAGTTGTTTCAAACCCTGAGCACAATCTGCTCGCCATTGAACATCTCCCATTCCGCAAAGAACTGCACATTTCGTAGTAACCATCCCGCTGTAACTGAGCGATGCGATATATCTGCCGATTGGGAGATTCCTGAATATAGCGACTTGATTGCCGAGATACATCGGGATTTCCTTGGATAAATAGATTCCATCGGGACCCCAAATCTCGAGATAACCCGTTGTTCCATAATAATAGGATAATGGCTGAGTTACGATAATTCCTACCATAAGGTCGCCATAACCCTGTTCGCCCTGCCGAGTGGCTTGGTTACAGGCACAACCATCGATGAGCAACCCCGC
>CAYRNI010000114.1:0-7295 GCA_964425665.1 uncultured bacterium | reverse complement strand
TGAATTTCAGGAGTTGTAATAGCGTAAAGAGCATAGGGAATATTTTGCGCGAAGGCAGAATATGTCCCTTCATAAGCTTCGACATCGGAAACATAAGTCATAGGCAGAACGGGAGATAAATTTAGCACTGTCATCGCGGTGGTGTCAGCATCGCAATTTTCAGAATAATATGTTCCAGCGGAGTCGAAAACAGCGATGTCATCGAGTAAAACACCGAATAAAGTTGGTTCATCAGCAGTGCAATAAGATACATCTGATGCAAAAACGAACGCAATAATCACACTATCGCCCGCATAAGAAGCGAGGTCGAATGTTTTTTCCACCCAACCATCAGAACTTCCACCCCAACCAGCAGTATTCAATGTATCACCAAGATAGTAACCATTATAATACATACTGTATAAATTTGAGCAGTTGTATCCATCGCTGGGTGTCAGTAGTTCCCATGTTGTTCCACCATCGGTGGAAATTCTGACATTGAAACCATCCCAGCCATCGAATGGTGGGTATGAAGCTGGTTCTTCGACGGACAGGTTCATTTTCATATACATCGTAAGCGGTCCTGTTGGTGCGGCGGGCAAAGTGATAGACGGAGTTAAAAGCCAATGAAACCAATTATTCGCATATCCGCCGAGTATTTCATTTCCACTCCACCAAGAATTACCCTCATAAGCACCTGTCGTTGTGATATGCCACTGGGCAGGGATGGTATCAGGTAGCCAGGCAGAAAGGTCCCCCGATTCGAAACCATCGAAGAACAAAGTATCCATCGTTTGCGCTCCAGCAAAAATGGTTAGTAGCGCAACAATGCCTAACAATGCCAGCTTTTTCATAGCAACCTCCTTTTAATTTGTTCATTTTTCATAAAATATACTTTTTGAAATAATTTGTCAAGGATTACATCGAACGGATTTTTTTAAGCATCCTCGAATCGAGTTTTTTAATCACAGCCACAAGAAGTTTCACAAGATTCAAGTAGTCGTCTATATGTAAAATACTATTATGTGAATGGATATATCTCGTTGCCACAGAGAGAGTAATCGTCGGGACACCACTTCTTGTCATAGCGATTCTACCGCCATCTGTTCCGCCTTTCGTAAGAGCTCCGAATTGATATGGAATTTTCTCCTTTTCTGCTGTTTCGACCACAAAATCTCTGAGAACAGTATTCGGCAGAAGGCTGCCATCCATAATTGAAATCGATGGTCCTTTTCCGCAATGTTCGGCGAAATCTGAATCATCGGAACCTGGTGTATCTGCTGCAATCGTAACATCGACCGCGAAAGCCACATCGGGAGCCACCTCGAAAGCACTCGTTCCAGCACCTCGCAGTCCTACCTCCTCTTCCACAGTGCCAACGCCGAATACCGTATTGGGATGTGCTTTCCCTTTTAATTGTCTAATCACTTCGATAGCTGTCGCAACGCCGATTCTGTTGTCCCAGGCTTTTGCCATAAGCATTTTGCCATCGCCGAGTTGATAAAATTCGGAGAGGGGGATAATTGGGTCGCCAGGTTTGATGCCTAACTTCTCGGGAGCATTATAGTCGTCGTGGGTGCCCACATCGATGAACATCTTGTCTATATCCATAACTTTTTTGCGCTCCTCGGCGGTAAGCACATGCGGTGCTTTCGCCCCGACCAGCCCGACAATTTCCTTGCCCGAACGAGTGCGGATGAGAACTTTTTGACCGAGAACTACATGCCCCCACCATCCACCGATTGGACTGAATTTAATAAAACCCTTAGAGGTTATTCCACGCACGATAAACCCGACCTCATCCATATGTCCAGCAATCATAATCTTCGGTGAATTCGATGTCCCTTTTTTCTGGGCGATGATGCTGCCAAGTCCCGCTGTCCAGACCTTGTCCGCATAGCCCTTTATTTCATCTCTGAACACCTTTCGCACATCTCCCTCGAACGATGACGGTCCAAAAGCATCGGTCAATCTCTTGAGAAATGCGATGACCTTTTTATCGGTTTCTTTCTTCGTGCGTTTTGCCATTTTTCCCTCCATTAACTTGTTATTTTTTATTTGTCAAAGTTCAAAATCCGCTAAAATAGTGCATTCACCAACCATAGCAAATTTATTACATATTTAATCTTCTTTCTGCTCGGTGGTTGATTCCAATTTGTCGGCTAATCCACCGATAAATGGCAACTGCCACTTTTTTCCCTGAATTACATAGATGATTCCTACCAAAGCTGCAACTGCGGCAAGAAAAAGAGCTGCCTTCCAAAATAAAGCTCCCAGTAGAGCGACCACTTCAAAGAGAAACAATAGCACCCCTTGTTTGCCGTGTTCGTATGCGAAATGATTTATCTTTTTCCCCTGAATAAATGGAACGAAACATGCAAAAGGTATATAAGCGAGGATTGCCATCGCCTTGCCCTCTTCGATATCATCGGGAGAAATTATATCTTCTTCAGACACATTTTTCCCGCTTTTCGGAGAAACAAAATCCTTTAAGAAACCGAATGTATCTTTCGTTCTCATTTTTAGCCCTCACTTTTTTGAGGTGTTGTATTAGTCGGTCGAGGAGATTTCGAGGCATACACTTTGGCTTTTGCTCGTGATAGCAGCACAATCGCCCTTTGTCGAAGTGGACTTTTGGGATACTTTCTAAGAAAATCCTGATAGTAAGAGATAGCATTGGCGAAATCTCCACTGACATCATAGCAACGAGCGATACCCAACATCGCCTCATCGTTACGGAAAAAGTGGGGATATTCGTCGAGTAATCGTTTATAATACTTTATCGCATCGGTATATCTGCTTTTGTCCTCGTAGCAGGATGCGATTCCCAGTAGCGATGCTGCTGCCAAGTCGCTGTCGGGATGCTCGATTTTAAGATAATTCTCGTAATCGATGATGGCTGAATCGAGATAGCCGAATGCGTAATTCAAATGACCGAGTAAATATTTCGCTATGTCGCTCGCTCCCGTGCCATTATACCTATTTAATACTACCTTAATAGTATCCAATGCCTCGTTATACTGCCCAGCATCCATCATCGTATATACGAGGGCGATTTTGAATCGAGCATCTTTTTCTCTCTTCTTCTTGTAATTGTAATAACCGATTGCTCCACCCACAATCACTATAACTAAGATTACCCATATCAAAACCCTCGTAGGATTTTCACTCGCATATCCATATATTTTCGAGATATCGGTTGCGAATTCGTCTTTTTTCAAATCGTGTCTATCTATTTTGGTCGCCATAGAATCCCCCAGAAAATAGTTAATAGTTAAAAACTAATGGCTTTGCAAATTTATTCCCTAATTTTATAGCAATCTCTCATAGGGGTCAAAAAGTTTTTTATACTCGAGCATAGCGTATCTGTCCGTCATACCTGCAATATAGTCTGTTACGACCTGCTTTATGCCATCTTCTTCTAATCTTGTTCTCGATGTCTTCGGTAACTGGCGAGGTTCGTCCATATATGCTTTGAAAAGAGATTCGATAATGATTCGCGCCTTCGTTGCCATCCGTAATACTTTGTAATGACGATACATATTCTCGTAGAGAAATTTGCCAGCATATTGAAGTTGGTCCTCGATGGTTGCGGAAAAACCGATTAGAGGATATGGTGCTTTCTCGACATCTGCAAGATTTTTAGGGTCAATAGCATTTAATCGTTTTTGAGATTCCTCTAATACATCGGTGACGAGCGTGTTTATAAGTGTTTTCACACATATCGAGCGCAATATCTCCTCATTGATTTCCGGATGTTGTTTTCTTACTTCCTTCGATATATCGCCCCACAAAGGGAAACCTTTTTCTAATTCATCCCAGACGAGAACTTTCGAGTTCAATCCGTCGTCTATATCGTGAGCGGTGTATGCGAGTTCGTCGGCGACATTGACGATTTGAGCCTCCAGCGATGGGAGAACTTGCTTTGCGGTGAATAGATTTTTCTCGCCGGGTTGGTCGTATCTTGTGGAGTGCTTTATGATGCCCTCTCTCGTTTCGGCGGTCAGATTCAAACCGGGGAAATCGGGATACTTCATTTCGAGATATTCGACTACTCGAAGCGATTGGCGATTATGCTCGAATCCACCGATATCCTGAGTGAGTTCGTTGAGGACCTGCTCGCCCGTGTGTCCGAATGGTGTGTGTCCGAGGTCGTGAGCCAACCCGATTGCCTCGACCAAATCGACATTTAGCGAAAGGACACGGGCAATTACTCTACCGACAGTGGCTACTTCGAGTGTGTGGCTCATTCTGGTGCGATAATGGTCGCCCTCGTGGTTCACGAAGACCTGAGTTTTGTATTGAAGTCTCCTGAAAGCGGATGAATGAATTATTCGTTCTCTATCTCGTTCGAATGGAGGGCGATAAGGATGTTTCGGTTCGGGGTAATGTCTCCCGCGCGATTCCGCACTATGAACAGCATAAGGCGCCAGCCAAAGTTTTTCCTTTCTTTCCCATTCTGATGCAGATAAAATTCTGTTATTCATATTCGTATAGTTTTTGAAATGGTTTTAAGTTATTAAATTTCAGTATTACTATATTATCAACGAGCAATTACTTTTAATAAATTTACTGCCCTTGTGGCTGATTTTCGCCACCTTGTTCCTGTCCCGCAGGAGCTTGTTGCACAGGAATCGCACTTTCTCCTCGCTCCATAAGATTCTCCTGCTTTTTTGGCGTAGAAAGATAGAGATTGACTATAACTACTAATATGATGAATGAGCCAGATAGCACAGCGGTCAGTTTCGTTAAAAATTCCATCCCGCCTTTTCCACCGAATATATTATCCGCAACACCGGTGCCAAATGCGGCACCCATCCCTCCCTGACTGCGGGGTTGAAGCATAATAGAAACTATCAAAATAATCGCATTCAGCACTAAAAGTATCAAAAGTATTGTTAATACCATTTGCCTCCTCCATTAAATATTTGAATAAAATAAATTTAATATTCAGTTAGTCAAGAAAAATATTTTTTGATGGTATGCATTCTGGAATGATTTCATAAGTTATCGGGAATAATTAGTGGTGGTGCTGATACATAATTTTATGTTTATTCTGATGAAATTTGAATTCATCGCATTGCAGAAAGCCTATCATCTTTCACGAGTATTCCCTGATGAGTTTATCATTTTTGAACCAATCGGGTCGGATTTTTACCCATAGTTCTAAAAAAATTTTTTTCTCAAAGATTTTTTCGAGTTCGATTCTCGCGGATGTTCCAATTTTTTTTATGGTTTTTCCCCGACTGCCTATAACGAGAGCCTTTTGCCCCGGGCGTGCTACTATAATATTTGCTTGGATATGCAGAATTTTAGGATTATCATTTTTCGGTTCGAATGTTTCCACGACAACTGCCGATTGATAAGGAACTTCCTGATGAAGTGTAAGTATCAACTTTTCGCGGATGATTTCAGCGGCGATTTGTGCCTCGCTGACATCGGTTAAAAAATCGTCATCGTAGTATTTAGGACCGTTTGGAAGGTTCTCTACAATCGTGCCGAGAAGCAAATTCAAGTTTGTCCCTTTGAGAGCGCTTATTGGAATAATCGATTTTATAGGAAAAATCGCTCGAACTTTCTCTCCGATTTCGTCTATATTTATGTTCGGATTTACATCGATTTTATTGACAGCCAATATCGACGGTGCATCGCTTTTTCGAGCAACTTTCTCGATGATTTCGATATCCTCTTGGATTAATCCATCCTTAGCATCGATTATAAGAATGTTTATATCGCTATCTTTAATCGAAGAATATGCTTTTCTGACGAGAAATTCGCCGAGTTTGTGAATCGGTTTGTGTATGCCTGGTGTATCTATAAAAACAATTTGGAATTTTTTATTATTCAGAACGCCGAGGATGCGAGAGCGAGTGGTTTGAGGTTTATGAGTAACTATGGCGATTTTTTCACCGATGAGATTATTTAGTAGAGTCGATTTACCTACATTAGGGCGTCCTAAAATCGCGACGAAACCCGATTTGAAATTATCCGTAGATTTAGTCGGCATATTTTTGGGTGCAATCCTTGTCTATATATTTTTCATTATCGTTCACATTGAACCAAAATTCTTTTGTGCCATCTTTGACCCAAAAGACCCATCTGCCATCCTTTAATTGCTGAATGCAGCAAAGGTCGTCCCATTTGCCCCATTCATCCATAGGTTTGCCCGTAATTGCATCGACCCAAAAAGATTTGCCTTTACTTTTTGCCCAATATACCCAGTGGTCAGCGATATCGTCTATACAGCATACTTGGTCATATCCCTTGCCTATGGGCTTCCCTGTTTTGGTATTTATCCAATATTCCTTATCACCCTTTTGTGCCCAAAAAACCCAGAAATCATGTTTTGAATCCTTAATCGGAATAAGGTCACCTAATGCTGTATACTTTCCCCATAATTTTTTCCCCGTTTTCACATCTACCCATTGCCACATATTTTTTTCTTTTACTTGAAAGACCCATCTATCTGTTGTGCGCTGAATACAACAAACATCATCGTAAAATTTACCTACTGGTTTTCCTGTTTTGCAATTAATCCAAGCAAATTTACCTTTTTTTAATGCCTTGAAAAGATAGCAACTTCCCGCAAATTCGAGATTTTCTACATCATCGTATTCACCCCAAATCTTTTGACCAGTTTCGGTATTCACCCAAAAATATTTTGTCCCGAGCATTGCGGGGAAAACCCATTTTTCACCATCGTATTGGAGTTTTCCGACCCAATCGTAAGTTCCCCATTCGGCGATTTTTCCGTTCGTTTCTGTATTGATGAAAAAACAATGGGAAAGGTCGATTTTAATTTTCGAAGTGTCGATTTCATTGGCGATTAGAAAAGTTGAAAACAATAGAATAAAAACAATAATTTTGCCCTTCATCTTAATCCTCCTAAAATTTTCTTATTTCTTATAGAATAATAATTATTTTTTTATTAGTCAAGTTTTTTAATGGATAGTATTTAAATTAGAAAATTTTTTTAATATTATATCTTGACAAAAAAGATTTAATTTATATCTTATCAAAATTGCGGGGTGGAGCAGACAGGTAGCTCGCCGGGCTCATAACCCGGAGGTCGAAGGTTCAAATCCTTCCCCCGCCATTTTTTATATTTGCGGCTCTGTGTTTATCGAATAGCCGAAGTGCCGAAAAAACCGAAAGGATTTGAACCGATGAAACGAGCCGAAGGGCTCTTCAAATCCTTCCCCTGCCATTTTTTATTTGTGTTCGCGGTTCTGACTTATCCGAATAACCAGAGCATTGGCTAAAAAAACCGAAAGGATTTGAACCGATGAAGCGAGCCGAAGGCTCTTCAAATCCTT
>CAYRNI010000113.1:6065-7403 GCA_964425665.1 uncultured bacterium | reverse complement strand
ATTCCCTACAATGCCAGCGGAATTTCCATTATACGAGATTGTGATTTTGCACGATGAATTGAATGGATTCGGATATGCAGAAATATTTAATCTATATGGCAACTCGGTTTCGGCGATACTCACAGAACTTCCGGGGGCAACCACGGCAATATCATCGATGAACCAGCCGACATCGGTGTTCCTGTTGCTCGAGCCGAAGTCCCAGAATATCGAAATTGTCTGTCCGCAATAATAGTCGAGTGGGATTACGACTTTATGCCAAGGAGTTCCTGGTTCGTCATCGGCAAAAATTGAATCGCCCGCATTCATAAGCCAATTGTATTCGCTCGAAACAAATCGATATCCCCAATATGGCGAAATTACGGAAGTATCGGTAGGTGTCGCTATCTTGATTTGTCCGCCGTCGTGAGCGACAGTATCGCTGCTCGACCAATTCACAGGTTGAAATCTATACCACTCATCATATACGAGCGAGGCTTTTTCATAAGTCGATAAATCGACATCTAAAATCAATCTCGATTGAGATGAGTCGCTATAATTGGCTGTAAGTTCAGTTCCCCACAGTTTATTTCCGCTGGGAATATATTCAGGAAAACTATCGCCTGTTGTCGGTTCTCCCCACTGCCAATCCTGATAATAGACGAAATTTCTAACTGTTAATCCGCCGCTATCTGTTTCAAAATCTGAGAAGTATATCGTGTCCGCCCGAACGAGTTCGATATTCAAAAAAACCGACGATGTATCCGTCGGCAAATTAACTCCGGTAATTCTTTTGGGATAATAACCATCGGCGACAACCGTCAGCGAGTATGTTCCTGCCAACAATTCTCGGTGGAAATCGCCCACATCGGGGTCGGTATCTACCCATCTGCCGATTTGGTCGAACCAGATTTCAGCATCCAGCGGTTGACCCGTGATGGAATCCTCGACGACACCGTGAATTCCTGTAAGTGCTCGCTCGAGTATTTTCAACATCGATTGATAATTTTCGTTCCAAATTCGAGGTAGAGCAGTATCGGAAGGCCATTTGACATTGTTCAATTCCACCGTGATGTGTAGAGCATTGAAAGTGTGGTAGTGCCAATCCTGCATAGAGCCATTTACCTCATACCAATCGTATCCGTTCGTGATACCATTAGGGAAACTCGATGACGAATACATAGCAGGGTTTAGACTGGAGTAATCGAGACATCTTTCTATAAAAAGGCTGTCATCGGGAGCGCGAACCATATCGAAATCCCACGGATAATTTGCGACCACTGCTCCTGTGTGATAATTTATAGTGAACGATGGACGCCTTTGCGATAGGAAATTCATCATCGCCCGAGTTTCCTGTGC
>CAYRNI010000113.1:0-5965 GCA_964425665.1 uncultured bacterium | reverse complement strand
TCGCCGTGCATAGTGGAAATATATACGAATTCCGGTTCGATTTCCTCGCTATCGGGATTGTCTGTGATACGAACTACCCAAAGCCATCTGCCCTCGACCGATGGACCGAGACTGTCGATTGAAACTATTTCGGGATAAGTCTCCGCAAGATTGTGAACCCAATCGGTTAATTGAGAATAATTATGATACATTACATCTTCGGGATGAGTAATCGCATATTGCCCATTTATCGCCGATGTATCGACGAGTTCGAGCGGTTTGTATCCGAGCAGATTCAATTCGCCGTAGCCGTCGTCGTTCACATACGCTTTTACCATACCTGTCTGCGGATTAAAATCCTCGATGTATCTGACGATTTTTTGGATTTGTTCGAGTTGCTCTCGTCCAGAGACATAAAATTTCACAGGGAATTCGCTTTGAGTTTGAGCGAAAACCATCATAGTAAAAATAAGAATTGAAAAAACCGACCTTCTCACTGGAATTATCCTTCGATTAAATTTATTTAATTATAAAGATTTCTGAGTCAAAAGTCGAGAAAAACATTTCTAAAAATTATTTGTTATAATTTCTGCGAAGTATTTTCGCATCGAAAGGATACATAATGCCTCATCGAGTTAGATTTTCCTGAACATTGATTGTTCTGTAATTTTCGGGAGATATTTTTAAAGAATTTCATCTATTTCGGATACTCTTCGCCTATGTCGTTCGCCACCGGGTTTGTCTCCCTCGAACTCTGTCGAGAGGAATTTTTCGAGAATAGATAATGCCTTCTCTTTTTCGATAAACCTCGCTCCGAGACAGATTACATTGGCGTTATTGTGTTTTCTGGCGAGTTCCGCATAGTCGATAGACATACATAATCCAGCTCTTATGCCTGATATTTTATTTGCGGTAATGGACATCCCGAGACCTGTTCCACATATTAGAACGCCGAAGTCGGCATCGCCCGATGCGACAGTTTCGGCAACTTTTCTCGCATACACAGGATAATCAGCGGGGGTAGGGTAATAAGTTCCTAAATCGAGAACTTCAAAACCACGCGATTTAAGATTATCCCGCAGAAACTCTTTAAGTGAAAAACCTGCGTGGTCAGAACCGAATGCTACTTTCATTTTAATCTCCATAGAATTTTATTTTTTTATAAAAAATCCAAATGCTAAAAACTGGCAAGTTTTTTAATAAACTTTATTATATTAATTAAGTTTTCGGAAGGAGGATATAAATTTTCACCTATGTCGAGTTTTCTGAGTAAAATATTCGAGCGTATCCCCCAGACAAAAGATGTTGTGGATTGTATTAGTTCTGGTAAAGGGGTCAACATTTCGGGACTTGTTGAACCTGCCACTGCAGGATTAGTGGGTTTTATCTCCGAGAGGTTGAAAATCCCTGTAATACTGCTGGTTTCCGATGAACTTTACAATCGGGTTATTCAGGACATCGGGACATCTGCACATTCGCGAGCTTCGTGTTTCCCCGATTGGGATATTTTGCCCTATGCCCACAAGTATCCATCAGCGGAGATTGTGGCGGAGAGAATTCATACACTGTTCAATTTCTTTACCAAGAAAAATTCCGTTATTCTGACCACACCATCCGCACTTATGTGGCGAACTATTCCCGAAGGATATATGCTCGCACACACACTCGAACTGAAAGTCGGACAAAAGATATCGCAAGAGGAACTTATAAAATTTCTTGTTAGTTTAGGCTATCATCGTGAACAAATTGTTGAGTATTTGCAGACTTTCGCTCGTCGAGGCGAAATTGTAGATTTTTTTTCACCTGCATATCCCGACCCTGTGAGAATCGAGTTTTTCGGCGACAGAATCGACGAGATAAGGTTGTTTTCCACACGAGACCAGCGTTCCATAAAGAAAATCGAGTCGGTCGAGATTCTTCCCGCACTCGAATGGCTTCCTATGGAGGAACCGAGTGCCGACGAACTTTTGAATAGGATTAGTCCCGATGCGAAAAAGTTCTTAACAAAGCACCAGTTAGAGGAACTTTCCGCACGAATCGCTCTCGATAGACATTTTCCCGGGGAAATTTGGTTCTCTCCGATTTTCGAACCGTGCCCTGTTCCAGCATTGGATATTTTTTCAAATAAAAATAGAATAGTATTAGCATATGAACCGGAGATGCTCGAAGACGAGATAGAAAATTTCTACGAGCAGGCACAGGAACTATATCTGCGAACGAAATGGGAAAATTTTTCACCATTACCGCCGGAAAATATTTTTCCAAAAATAGAAAAAGTTTTAGAGTTTATAAGAAATTCTGATGTCAAAATTAGGCAAGTTCCGATAACTGCACAAGACATCGACTTCAACATTCGGGAAATTCCTATTCCCGATGGAACGACCGAAATATTGCAGTTGATGATAGACGCAAAAGATAAAGGGCAGGTATATCTCGCTATCGCCTCGGATACCCAAAGAGAGAGGATAGAACACAAACTCGGCGGAAAAATACCGATACCTACGAGACACGGTGCGATTTCAAAGTCCTTCTCGGTGAAAACGCAGGATGATATGATTACCATTATTTCCGGCGATGAAATTTTAGGTTTTTCACGAGCGATGTTTCTACCGCAAAAATACCACACAGGTAAAGCTATGTTGGCTCACTATGGGCTCGAACAAGGAGACCTGGTCGTTCATTCGGAATACGGCATCGCGAAGTTTATGGGAATCAAAACGATGGAAATCGAGGGAAGAAAATCGGAATTCTTGCAACTCGAGTTTTCAGGGGATGAAAAATTATATGTTCCGATGGAGGATTTCTATCTCGTGAATCCATACATCGGTCCGCACGATTTAGCGAAATTGTCGAAACTGCACGGTCGCAAATGGTCGTCGGCGAAACTGCGTGCGAGCAAAAAGGTATTTGAACTCGCCGGCGAACTCGTCAGAATCTATGCGACGCGTCAAGTGAAAATACGGCCAAAATTTAAACCCGCTCCCGAATGGGAACAAGTTGTAGTAAAGGACTTCCCTTTCGAGGAAACCGCCGACCAGATGCGAGCCATCGACGAAGTTCTATCCGATATGAATTCAGAGCATCCGATGGATAGATTGATTTGCGGGGATGTCGGTTTCGGGAAAACCGAGGTGGCACTTCGTGCAGCGGTTCGAGCTATCGCTTCTGGCGTTCAGGTGGCAATTCTCGTGCCGACGACAATTCTCGCTGTTCAGCACTACGAGACATTTTCTAAGCGATTAGCGCGACTTCCGATAAATGTTGAAATGCTCTCTCGATTTACATCGGCAAAAAAATCTGCGGAAATCGTCGAGGGACTCGCCGAGGGCAAAATAGACATCGTAATCGGCACGCATAAATTACTATCCGATAAGGTAAAATTCAAAAATCTCGGTCTGCTGATAATAGATGAAGAGCAGTGGTTCGGCGTCAGACACAAGGAGAAATTGAAATCGCTTCGCGCAGAAATCGATGTTTTGACGATGACAGCGACACCGATTCCGCGAACGCTCTATTTTTCCATATCGGGGGTTCGCGATTTGTCTATAATCGAGACGCCGCCGCAGAGACGGAAACCCGTATTTACTCATATCGTTCCGTGGGACATTTCATTGTTCGCAAAGGTTATTTATCAGGAAATAGAGCGAGGTGGACAGGTGTTTTTCATTCACAATCGTGTCGAGACAATCGATGGTGTCGCCGCTCGATTGAAAAAAACTATGCCCGATGTTAGATTTGCGGTGGCTCACGGACAGATGCCCGAACGAAAACTCGAAAAAATCGTTCTGGATTTTCGGTCTGGCAAATACGATGTTCTCATCTGCACGGCGATAATCGAATCGGGAACGGATATGCCCCGCGTGAACACGATAATAATCGATAGAGCCGACCGATTCGGGCTTTCACAATTGTATCAACTTCGCGGAAGAGTAGGCAGAGCCGATGTTCAGGCATACGCGTATCTCGTTATTCCGCCTTATCGTTCGATGACGCCGAATGCTCGCAAGCGTTTGCGGGCGATACTCGAACATTCCGAACTCGGAAGCGGGTATCATCTCGCGATGAAAGATATGGAAATTCGCGGTGCGGGAAATCTTTTGGGCAAGGAGCAAAGCGGTTTCGTCGAGGAAATCGGATTAGATTTATATACGAAAATGCTCGCAGAGGCGGTAGCCGAGCTCAAAGGTCAAAAGCCACCAATTTTCGAACCTATTCCTTTCTCGCTGGATTTCGATGCATACATTTCCGCAGATTACATCCCCGATGTCGAGAACCGAATATGGGCATATCAATCTCTGTTCACAGCGGATAGAGTTGAAAAAATCGACAGAATCGAACAGGAACTCGCCGACAGATTCGGGAAGATACCCGCCGAGACGCAGAATATGATTCAATTTCTCCGAGCGAGAATTTTAGCCACCAGAGCGGGTTTCGATTCGGTCTCGTTCGGTAAAAGATGGATTTCGCTGTCGTTCGATACGGATAAAATTTCGCTCGCCGAACTCGACCGAAAATTGAAAAAATTCGAGCCACCGCCAGATTTCGCTCTGTCGCCATCGCCGAAACTTCGTCTGCCGAGAACTACCGAATTGAAAAAAGACCTGATAAATTTAGTGAAAATGATGGTAAAGTTGCAACATTGAGATATTTTATTATGCAATTTCATTTCCCAAAATTTAAAAGTTGGAAAATACTTGTGGAAATTCATAGTATATGATTTATTATTATAAAATTCTTGTCGAAAGTTTAGATGATGAAAAAATTATTAAAAATATTTCTCGTATTTTTTACATTTACCTCGTCTTTTGCGGGAAATGTTGTTGTGCTTACGGTAAATGGTGCTATCGACCCACCTATCGCAGATTATACCTGTGGTAACATCGAGAAGGTTAATAGTTCGGACACCAAACTTATCGTGATTTTACTCGATACACCGGGCGGATTGATGTCCTCGACGAAAAAAATCGCAAATTGCATAATAAATAGCGATGTTCCTGTTTCTGTGCTTGTTTATCCGAGAGGAGCGCGTGCGGCATCGGCGGGGGTGTTTATCTCGATGTCGTCGCATATTGCAGCGATGTCGCCCGGGACTCATCTCGGAGCGGCTCATCCGGTATCAATCGGTATCGGAAGCGATACATCCAGAACGATGAAGGAGAAAGTCACAAACGATGCCATCGCCTGGCTTCGAAGTCTCGCTCAACTTCGTGGAAGAAACGCGGATTGGGCTGAGCGGGCGGTCAAATTTTCCGAATCGGTTACGGCATCAGAGGCAGAAAGTCTAAAAATCATCGACCTTATCGCTTCGGATGTAAAAGACCTCATCGCGAAGATAAATCATCGTCAAATCGCCATCGATGACACGACAGTCGAACTCGAACTCGATAATGCGAACATAATCTATGCCGATATGACTATACCGCAAGAATTTCTGCACACGATATTGAATCCGAACATAGCATATCTGCTTTTGATACTCGGTCTCGTATGTATATATCTCGAATTGCAACATCCGGGAGCGATACTGCCGGGGACATTGGGTGTCATCTCGCTTTTCTCGGCGCTGTATGCATTCCAAATACTGCCCGTCAATTATATCGGAATTCTTTTCATAATAGCGGGGATTATAATGTTCATCCTCGAAATAAAAACCCCTACTTTCGGAATTTTAACAGCGGGAGGTATCATATCGATGCTATTAGGTTCATTTATGCTGACATCGTCTGCTCCACCAGGGATGAGAATCGATTGGTGGACAATTATCCCCACCGTAATTTTTATCGCACTGCTCTTCGTATTCGTTATAGCCAAGGCACTTCTGATTCAAACTAAGAAAGTCGCCACGGGCTCCGAGGGTCTAATCGGTGAAATCGGCGAGGTTATTGTGGAAATCTCGCCGGGTAAAGTGGGTAAAATTTCCGCTCACGGCGAAATCTGGAATGCAAAATCCGACGAGGCAATCGAAAAGGGCGAAAAAATCAAAATT
>CAYRNI010000112.1:0-7404 GCA_964425665.1 uncultured bacterium | reverse complement strand
CTATGCAAGATGCAAGCGATAAGAAATTCGAACTTTTCGGGATACCACCCGATAAACTCGCCGAAAAATTCGAGGAAATCGGCGAGCGCAAATTCCGCGCAAAGCAGATAATGAAATGGCTCTACGCCCACGATGTTTTCGATTTTTACCAGATGACCGATATTCCTGTGGAACTTCGAGCCTGGCTCAGCGAAAATGCTTCAATCACATTGCCAGAAACCGCTGAGGTAGCTCGCAGCGATGATGGCTCGGCAAAGTTTCTGTTCCGACTATCCGATGGCAAACTGGTCGAGTCGGTATATATCCCCGATAAAAACCGCGATAAACACACGATTTGTGTATCGTCGCAGGTGGGATGTAAATTCGGTTGCAAATTCTGTGCAACTGGGAAATTAGGTTTCTCGCGAAATCTATCATCCACCGAAATAATCGGGCAGATATACGAGGTAAAAAAATATATCGAGCAAGGCGGAAATAATCTCACGAATATCGTATTTATGGGAATGGGCGAACCGCTGGACAATTTAGATGCCGTTGTCGATTCTATTAAGGTGCTGACCGCAGATGTCGGTTTCGGTATCGGTCATAGAAAAATTTTAGTTTCCACAGTCGGCATTCCCGAAAAAATCGAAAAATTGATGTCAAGCGGAGTAAAACCGAAACTCGCTATTTCGCTGAACGCACCGAACAATAGACTTCGCAGCAAAATTATGCCGATAAGTAAAAAATATCCAATAGAGAGTTTATTCCCACTGGTTCAGAAATATTACAAATACTCTAAGCGATGGGTTACATTCGAATATGTTATGTTCGCCGGCGTGAACGATTCGCTTAAATTTGCCGACGAACTAGTTCGCTCGATTAAGGATTTACCGGTGAAGGTGAACCTTATACCATTCAACGAGGTAGATGGAATAGATTTCAAACGCCCCGATGACAGAATTATCTTGCGATTCCAAAGTTATCTGTTGGCGAATTCCATCGTTGCAACTATTAGACAATCGAAAGGACGAGATATATCTGGCGCTTGCGGACAATTGGCAGGGAAGGAGGTGCTAAATTCTCGATAAGATTTAATGGAAATGTTTTCGCATCGTTTCCCACCGGAACTTAAATAAATTTTAACTCGAATATCATATATAGAAACAAAAAATATTGGAGGAATTATGTCTATATCCATCGAAAAGCAAGGTAGTTGCTCGGTAATTGTCAAAGGGGAATTTTCAGCGGACGAAATAGAAACCAAGATGGCGGAGTTGATAAAAAAATATTCTAAGCAAATCAGAGTTCCTGGATTTCGCCCCGGCAAGGTGCCTAAATCTATAATATTATCGAGATACGGCGATGCTTTTAAGGATGAAATTCGGCAGGAGTTTTTATCCGAGACGGTTAAAGAATCTATCGAGAAAATGCCCGAACTCGAAAAAGCCATTTATATGGACGAACCCAAAATGGACAAAATCGAGGATAATAAACCGTTCGTCATAGAGATTTACGCCGAATTGAAACCTCAGTTCGACCTCGTCAAATACGATGGTTTCGAGGTGGAACGGAACGAAGTTCCTGTCAAGGACGAAGAAATCGATGCTGCAATCGAGGATATTTTGGTGCGAAATACATCGTTGGAAGAGCGTTCTCGCCCTGCCCAAAAGGGCGACTATGTGGAGGTTAAATTTTTCGAGGGCGATAACGAACCCATCCCGATGATTATCTCGCTCGACGACCCCGAATATCTCAACTTTTTCGATACACTTGTCGGAAAATCTGCTGGCGATAAAGTAGAAATCGAAGCCGATTTCCCCGATAATTTTCCAGATAGAAGATTGCAGGGGAAAAGCGGAAAATTCGCTTTCGAAATAACAAAAGTTCTCGAACAGGTGAAACCCGAACTGAACAGCGAATTTTTCACCAAGATGGGAAAACCCGATGGTTATACGGAACAGGATTTTCGGAAAGAGGTCGCCGAATATATCCGTCAGCAGAAAACAACCAATGCCGACAATGAAATACGAGAGAAAATCATAGAGGAATTGGTGAAAGCGAACCCTATCGATATCCCCAAAAAATATCTCGATGCACGAGTGAAAAAATACATCTCCGAACAATGGGACATATCGAAAATCGAACAGGATGAACTTATTAAACTCTCTGCGGAAATAGAGCCGATAATCAAAAAACAAATAGCATACGAGTTTATCGCGGAAAAAATCGCCGAGGTCGAGAAAATCGAGGTCAGCGACGATGAAGTTCTCGATTTCGCGAGAAATCTAATCGTGTCGATGGGCTATTCTCCCGACTTAGCCGAGAAAATCTATAAAACAGGAAGCGAGGAGTTCGAAAGACTTCGCGACCGAATAAAGCGAGACAAAGCACTGGATATAGTGATTTCTCGCTCTAAGATAACCGTAAAACCTTTCGAGGAAAAAACTGTAAGCGACAATTCTGAAAAAAATGAAGACGAGCAAAAATCCGAAAACACCGAAAATAACGAATAGAATCGCACAATCGATGATAATCGCTCATTTACTTACTTTAGTATTTTCATATTAATATTTTCCTTGCAAAATTCCACTTTAGAATTAAATTATTACGATGTATGAAGTGGATAAAAATCACATCGTTTTTAATATTATCTGTCGTTCTAATTTGTGGAACAGAATGGCGAATACCTGTTCGTTTTCATCCGACATCGCTCGACACATATTACCATTATACTTATTACTTTGGAGAGCGTGATGGAGCAACCGATAGCTACGACCCATTTATCGACCTCGCTATACCGATTCAACCACCTGAAGGATTTTTCCCATATTTTGTCGGCGACACCACAGGAGATACTGTTATGCCATATCTTCGTGAGGATTACCGAAGCAGCGTAGATACCGGTGTCGGACACATCGATTATCTATGGCAACTTTCATTCCGAGATGACCCGGGCGAATCGGTGTGGGTTATCTGGGACGCCGATTCGTTCCCTTACATTCCCGAATATCCGATTTATATGCACTTCATCGCATCGGAAACACCGCCCGACAGCGAGGATTGGCTTTCGGCTACACCCATCACCGAACAGGAAAGTGTCTACATCCCGGTGGAACAATCTGTATTCTTCAAATACTGGGATAGAACAGGAATCGAAGATTTTCAAGAAAAACCGGAGGAAATAGAAATTGTCTCATATCCAAATCCGTTCAATTCATCTTGTATCATAACGATTTCTGATAGTAGAGATTTGATGCACCGAACCCCCACAAATATCGAGATATACGACATACGGGGAAATATCGTCGCAACCTCTCTTCCTCATAGAGATATGGGCAGTGAGCAGGGCAAACAGTGGATTTATGTTTGGAAACCCAGTGAAAAAGTATCATCTGGAATATATTTTGTGCGAGTAATCGGAGAAACAAATTCATTCATCAGCACGAAGCGGATTATATATATCAAATGAAGTGAGCGGATAAAATTTTAATGAAATCAATCAAATTAATAAGAAATAGGAGGGTGTGAAATGCGAGTGTCGGCTTTGTTAGTATTGGTCATTGCGTCGATTTTATGTGCTCAGCAACTCGAGCAATTGGTTTATGTTTCGGTTTTCAATGGAAATGAGGATATCTATCTTATCAACGAGGATGGCACGGGGATTAAGCAACTCACGGACAATCCAGCGAACGATTGGTCTCCCGAATGGAGTCCTGATGGTTCGAAAATCGCCTTTATCTCGGAGCGAGATGGTAATCCCGAAATATACATTATGAATGCCGATGGCACAGGATTGAAAAATCTTTCCAATAGCGATGGCAATGACTGGGACCCTCGATGGACGAAGAATGGTAAGATAGTATTTCTTTCCGATAGAAATCGCTACTGGGAACTTTTCATCGTGAATCCTGATGGCACAGAATTGAAAAGTCTTCTGTCGAATTGGGTTCCTGAGGAACATATGTGCTGGTCTCCCGATGGCTCGAAAATAGCCGAGGAATCGGATGCCACAGGAAATTGGGAAATATATGTCAGCGACTCGAAAAGAAAAAGTATGAAAAATATCACCAATCACCCCGCGGACGATTACGACCCTTGCTGGAATCGGGCTGGAACTAAAATAGCATTCGTATCCGACAGAGATGGTGACCAGGAAATTTTTATCATAAAGCCCGATGGCACAGGGCTTAAACAGGTTACACACAACCATACCGATGACCATTCACCACAATGGCGACCACTTCCCTCGAAATAAATTTACCAGAGTCAGTCGGTAAAACATTCTCATACTCCGAAATCGACTCCACACAGTTGGAGGCGAAGCGGAAAATCGCACTGAATTATCCCGTGCCGTTTATCGTTATCGCACAATCCCAGACAGCAGGAATCGGCAGATTTCAAAGACAATGGTATTCACCGCGAGGCGGAATCTATTTCACACTCGCTATGGAATCCATAAAAAACCCTGCTGTAACTCTTGTCGCCGGAATCACTCTCGTCGAGATATTAAAAAATCTCTTCCCCGAGAATAAATTAATCCTCAAATGGCCCAACGACATACTCGCAGATGGCAAGAAAATATCGGGCATACTCGCAGAAAATTTCAGATATTCTTTGCTCATCGGCATAGGAATAAATACATTCAAAAACGGCAAATTTCGTTCTATTTCCTGTGATAACGATAGAAAAAGTGAAATTTTAACGAGATTTTTGAAAAAAATCGATACTTATCTCAGCGAATTTCGTAAAAACGGTTTTGAATATTTCATACCGAAATATATCGATTATACGATACCAATCGGCAGTGAAATCGAAGTTTTTACACAAAATAGAAAATTGGAGGGATTTTTCTCTGGCATCAACGGCGATGGTTCACTTATATTGGAAAGGGATGGCAAATACTTCGAGTTTGCATCGGGGGAGGTTTCTTTGAAAATCGGCGAATACTCTCTGTGAATTTCATCGAATTCGATATGAATGGATACAGGAAAAGTTTCCAATCCCGATGGACATCTATACTGACATCTGAAAAACATTAGAAGAAAAACTATGTGGGAGAAATTGCGAAATATAATAATCTATCTTATATTGCTCGGTATTGGTGGATTTGCGGGCTTTTTTGTGTTCGATAGAATATTGATGCCAGCAGTTATCGGCAGTGGAAAAGCATATCCAATTCCGAATCTCATTGGGCTTTCGATAGATGATGCTGAGCGAACCGCTAAATCGCAGGAATTTCGATTTAAAATAATCCGCGAGGAGTATTCGAGCACTGTTCCCGCCAATCGAGTTCTTAATCAAATCCCCAATGCGGGCAGTCTCGCAAAAAAAGGAAGAACGATAAGGGTCGTTGTCAGCAAAGGTGGTATCAAGGCGATTGTTCCCGATGTTGTCGGCAATTTTTTAAGACAGGCAAAAATCACTGTCGAGGATTCCCGTTTGACTGTGGCTAAAATCGAAACCGTTTTCAACGATACTGTGGAAAGGAACAAAGTTATTTCGATAGAGCCTTCACCCGGTGAAACTCTCGATGCTGGCACTGGTGTTAAACTAACGGTCAGTCTTGGACCAGAAGCAGCTACGGTTTCAGTGCCCAATCTGGTCGGTATGGACGCCGATGAAGCCTGCAAAACAATCACAAGTTTGGGGTTGAAGTGGCGGAAGGTCAAACGAAGAATTCCAACAATCGCTAACAATGTCGTTTTCAAACAGGAACCCCAATCGGGAACATTGCTATATAGGGGGAATATCGTAACGATTATGGTAAATTCTTTAGAATAAAGGAGATACGATGGTCAATATTATAAAATATTCGGAGAAAATCGCTGAGGATAAATACTCGGGTTCGTCGGAGATAATAAGGAAATTTCTGCAAAAGCTTTCCGAGTGCAATCCGACTCGCGAGCAGATGCGTAAAAGTTTCGATATACTAATCGATGCTCATCCCGATATGACTATCTTTAAGAGTGTGTGCAGGATTTTGTGTAATATTCCGGAGGATGGTATTTCCACTGCATCGCAGGAGATACTAAATTCTTTGGAGTCGGCACCCGTGAAAATCGGGGAACATCTTGCAAAGAGACTTCCAGAAAAATCTATTGTTATGACATATAGTCGAAGTGGCACGGTTGGGAAGGCATTGATGAAAGTGAACGAGATAAATAAACTCGGCGGAATAGTTCTATCTGAAAGCCGACCTGATTTAGAGGGTAGAGATTTTGCAAAATTCTTTGCGGAACACGATATTCAAGTTACACTAACAATCGATTGTGCATTGGGAAGTCTCATCGAGGGCGTGGATGCAATCGTAGTCGGTGCCGATGCTGTTACCCCGGACTATATAGTCAATAAAATCGGCACAGTGCAGCTTACACTTCTTGCTAATTATTTCGATAAACCGATTTACGCACTGACATCGACACACAAATTCATAAAATCAGCAGCGCCGAAGAAAATAGTATCAGCAGAGAGTATCTGGGAAAATGCTCCCGCAGGAATTTTCGTTCAATCGCCGCTATTCGAAAAAGTGCCACTTGCTCTGCTAACCGCCGTTATATGCGAACGCGGTCCTGTCGGCGTCGACGAAATCAAAATGATTCTGGAGTGACGATGCGAAAAGCATTTTTAATATCTCTTGGGGCACACATATTTTTATTCATCATTATGTATATCGCGACGCTATTTTCCACTCCGATGAAACCACCTAAAACAGTTTATTCAGTTAAAATTATAGCCGCACCACAAGAACCTACAACCCAAATTGTAAAAAATGATAACAAACAAAACACGCATAAGGAAAAGCCGAAACCGAGAGTAATATCGAAACCCAAACGAAGAACTCGCCATAAGCCGAAACCTAAGTCTCGACCGAAGCCGAAACCGACTGCCAAATCCAATCCTACAAAAACGCTGAGGCAGGGGAAAGCATCATTGCAGGTCGAAGGAAAAAATTTCACCGACGATTTCTATCTCAACCTGATAATCACGAAAATTGCCAACAACTGGCTGAACCCATTGCGAGGCGGGAGAAAAATTTCCACTGTGATTTATTTCAAAATTCAAAAAAATGGCGATGTTACCGATATTAAAATCGAGAAATCATCGGGGAATAAACTATTCGACCAATCCGCTAAACGAGCCGTTATGGCATCTTCGCCGCTGCCATCGCTTCCTGAAAGCTATACTGGCGATTTTCTCGGCGTCCATTTCGAATTCCAACACGCACCCTATTAACCAATAGTTATCACATTTCGCGGGAAATTGCCGAAGTAATAATATTAGATTTCATTTCCATATGAAGCACAATAAAGGATGTTTGCTCATCACAATGGAGTTTATCAGTCTTTATCGAATTTGCTTTTTAAAAAATATTTTTCAGATTCTTGCTCGATATATATGGGCGTTGCAGGGAATGTCCCGAGT
>CAYRNI010000111.1:0-7457 GCA_964425665.1 uncultured bacterium | reverse complement strand
TATTCCCAAAGTCATCGAAACCCCAAAGGATGACGACTGGGACAATAAAAACTTAAAACTCCTGCGGGAGTTGAGTCTTTAACTATTTCTTCTACTAACAAGAGAATTTCTGATGAAATGCTTCGTTCTAACAAATAGCTCTCTTCAAATGAGAAAAATTTTTATCCCCAACCTTCGAGTAAAAAACATTTCCCCACTCTTTCAAACTGCATCAATACTCGACGCTTATTTATACTTTTCAAAAACCCATTCGGGATAAGCATTTAGTGCTGTGAACCATTGGCGAAGTTTTTGGATGCGTTCGGAATTGTCCTGCGGAATTTGCAGTGGTCTCCCTCTGCCGTCGAATATCAATCCGACAACACCACCCTGAACCTTTTTCACCACCTCCTTCCCGGAGCCTTCGCCGACATCGAAACCCCGTGCAGGTTTCAATTTGACCTCTGCTTGTTCGTCGACTTCAAGAGGGAAAAGCAAAAGTTCACCGAATTTGAGGTCGCCGCTTTCTGTTCTGCCATCGGGGAATTTTATTTCGAACGAGAGAATTTTCTTGTCGGGTTTTGCAATTCCCACAGGAGTGATACAGGTGCCGAGTTTTATCAGACAATCGCGGTGGAACACCTGTAACGCTGCCTCCTTATGCACCTGTGCCAGCACACCCAGATGAGGCATCATAAAAATCGAATCTACGGCGAGTAGAGTTATTCCCTCCGGCTGGAAAGCATCGATAGCCATAAGTGCCGCTTGATTTCTTCTCGGAGCGTGTGATAGAACACCGCCTGAACCGATTATAATATCCAGCCCCATCATATTCACGAGAGTATGTGCAAGTTCGGCGGATTGGTCGAATGTCTCGGAAACAGTTCGCTGTTTTTGAATCCCCTTCAACTCCGTCGCGAAGGTCTTGTGATGTCTAAATGCCAATCTCAACGCCTCGCGAGCGAGTGCTTGCTCGAAAATTAATGTATCCATAGTTTGAGGAATCGTTGTCGGTCGAATCATCTTGTTTTTCACCTGATTTCTGAGTGCTCGTGGGTCCATATCGAACGGTATCCATCGCATAACATTGTCTATGCCAGCCTCGGTGAAAACATTAGACACCGAATAACTCATACCGAGGTTTGCGGAAACAGTTCTATGAAATTGCGGTTCTCCTTTGGAATCTCTGAACACAGAGAAAACATCGGTAGTTGCGCCGCCGATATCCACACCGACAACTTGAATACCTTCCTCATCGGCGACGAGTTTCATCATATCGCCGACAGCACCTGGCGTAGGTCTAATCGGGGCATCTGTCCAACCCATTAATTTCTTATACCCGGGTGCCTGAGCCATAACATGTTCCATAAACAAATTATGTATTTCATCTCTGGCGGGATTAAGATTTTCCTCATTGAGGGTCGGGCGAAGATTATCTACTATATACAAATCGCTTTTCTTTTCGAGCACCCGCTTGACCTCTTCGCGAGCATCTTTGTTCCCTGCAAAAATCACAGGAAGTTCATAAGACATCCCCAATCTAGGTTTCGGGGAAGCAGCGGCGATAAGTTCAGCCATTTGAACGACTTGTTGAATATTTCCGCCATCGACACCACCGGCGAGCAATATCATATCGGGTCGAAGTCTTCGAATCCGCTCGATTTGTTCGTGAGTAGGTCGCTTATCGTTCGCAGCGATGACATCCATAACGATGGCACCCGCACCGAGAGCGGCACGCTCGGCACTTTCTGCGGTCATAGTTCGTATCAACCCGATTACCATCATCTGAAGACCGCCGCCAGCCGACGATGTCGAAACATAAATATCCGCACCTACATCCCCTTTCGATGGACGGATTATCTGACCATTACTATCTATAAGTTTCCGCCCCGAAAGTTCTTCTACCTCGTTGACCGAGTTGAGAACACCCATCGTAACATCCTCGAACGGTGCCTCGACAGTAGTCGGCGCTTCACCTCGATACATCAGACGATATTCGCCATCGTGCTTTTCGATAAGTATAGCCTTTGTGGTAGTGCTTCCGCAGTCCGTCGCTATTACTACATTTATGTCCTCTTTGTTCATATCCTCTCCTTTGTATTCTCAAATTTTTTAAGTCTTCTGCGAATTTTCTAACTTATTGAACTTGTCTCCATTTTTTGACTTTTTACCTCTAAATCTATTTCATCGTGTTTAATATCGTTTTCTCATCCTCCCTTTCGCCGTATAAAAAGGTATTTTGCAAGATTCAATTTTCAAATTTATTAAATAAAAAAATTTTCACCAATTAAGCAAATAGAAAATTAAATTTTAAGAATCAATCTCCCTGCCCGCCGAGAACCTGAATTGTAATGTGGCTCTGAGTTACATATTCACCATCTGTAGCGGTCACAGTTATTCGATATATCCCCGATATATTTGGTGCCAGCCAATAAACGATTTTCGGATTATATGTTTCGATAATTCGTCCACCATCGGATTCCCAGTGAATCGATACATCATTCATACCATCGTAAGAATACTCCATCGAAATTCTGACATAACTTCCTGTATCGCAAATTGATTGGCTTAATGTTACTGCGGTTATTCGCAGAATATCGTTCCCGCTATCATCCGCAGATTGCGGATTTTTCGAACACCCTGCAAATGCTATCAGAGCAAATAAAGTATATAATATTTTCTTTTTCATATTGCAATCTGAATAAATTATTCAAAATATTTTAAATGTCAAACAATCCTTTTTTAGGCTTGTGAAGTCCGAGCATCTCACAAAATTTGATTGCATTCCGAGCCGCTTTGCCCATATGACAGTTGTTGAAAAACACGAATACTTTTTCAGCGTCTCGCATTGACAATTCCTTCACCAGTTCGATAATCTGCGTCAGTTCATCGTCGGAATAGAGGTAATCGTATCTATCCTTTTCGCCGCTATACCAGTTCTGCTTGTTCCTTCCGTGAAGTCTAACATAAGCATACGGGCAAGTGATAATCGGCTGAGATTGTGTTAATCTCTCGATTTTAGGAACATCGGGAATTACCCAGCCGATTTCATTTTCACGAAGAATGGACAATGTCTCATCGGTCTGCCACAGGATATTGCGAAACTCTAAGAATTTCTGCCCCCGAATGAATTCGATTATATCCATCAAAACTTCTCGGTTATGTTCGGATGGTTTGAAACTCTCGGGAAATTGAGCAATATATCCGACGATTATACCTTTTTCAAAAGCAGGAGTGAGGCTTTCATCTAATTTGCTCAATTCCGATTTCATCTCTCGTCTCGACAAGTGCCGATGTGTTATATTCTGCGGGATTTTCACGAGCATCTCGAAATTCTCGGGTAGCCGAACTACCATTCGTTCGATTCGTTCCCGCTCGGGTATCGCATAGAATGTCGTGTTCAGTTCTAGTGCATTGAAAATCGACGAATAATATCGCAACCACAAATCTCTCGGAAGTCCAGCGGGATAGAATGTTTTTGCCCAATCGGGAAAACTGAAACCCGATGTCCCGACACGAACCTTTTTTATCCAATCATCTGACATAGTTGGAAAATTATATTAGTTTCGTGTATATTATGCAACTGTAAAATAATCGAATCCGAAATTCAAACATTTCTTTTGCATTTTCACCAAACATCGATATTTTTAGTTAAATATATTTTGAATAAATCGGGAGAAAATAGAAATGTGCGGAATAGTTGGTTATATCGGCTACCGAGATGTCTGCCCTGTGCTTGTCGATGGATTGAAACGGCTCGCATATCGCGGATACGATTCTACTGGAATCGCTATCATCGAGGATAAAAAACTTCTGACAATCAAGCGTAAAGGTAAAATAGAGGAATTGGTTAAAGAACTCGCTGGCAGAGAATTGAAATCGACGGTCGGTATCGCACATACGAGATGGGCGACTCACGGGGAGCCATCCGATACGAATGCTCATCCGCAAACCGATTGCACAGGGAAAATCGCCGTTGTGCACAACGGGATTATCGAGAATTATCGGGCGCTGCGGAAATTTCTCGAATCGAAAGGACACGAGTTCACCACGAAGACCGATACGGAGGTTATCGCTCATCTAATCGAGGAGATGCTCGGTGTCAGCGGAGATTTCGAGGAGGCATTTCGGTCGGCACTGCTCGAACTCGAAGGCACTTATGGGCTCGGCGTGATTTTCGAAAGTCAACCCGATAGAATTTATGCCGCTCGGCATGGAAGTCCGCTGCTCATCGGTTCGGGCGAGAATGAAAATATAATCGCATCCGATGCTACTGCCGTCGTCCGCTATACAGATAGAGTGATTTATCTCGACGAGGGAGAATATGCGATTCTCGAAAGGGACAATTTTATAATAAAGAACCTTCAGCGTGAAAAAGTAACGCACGAAATTGTAAAAATCGACTATTCGATTCAGGAGCTCGAGAAAGGCGGTTTTCCTCACTTTATGCTGAAAGAAATTCACGAGCAGCCGCAAACGCTTCGGGATGCCTTCCGTGGCAGGCTCAATATCGCAGAGGGCACAGCTCGTCTGAATGGATTGAAACCGTATCAGGAACTACTTGCGAACGCAGACCGAATCGTGATTACTGCCTGCGGAACAAGTTGGCATTCTGCACTTATCGGCGAATACCTAATCGAGGAACTCGCTCGAATCCCGGTGGAAACCGAATACGCATCGGAGTTCCGCTACCGCAGTCCGATACTTTCCGAGCGAACACCCGTTATCGTCATAAGTCAATCTGGCGAGACGGCGGACACATTAGCGGCGCTTCGTGAGGCGAAACTGCACGGTGCAAAAGTTTTCGGTATAGTCAATGTAGTCGGTTCGACTATCGCCAGGGAAACGGATGCTGGCGTCTATATCCACGCTGGTCCTGAAATCGGTGTGGCATCCACAAAGGCATTTACATCGCAAGTTATGGTGTTATCGCTTCTCGCTATTATGCTCGGTAGGATGCGTGGACTCCCCGCAGAAAAAGGCAAAAAATTGATTTCAGAATTAGCGACAATTCCCGATAAGGTTGAAAAAATATTCGAGCAGGAGGAGAAAACTAACAATATCGAGAAAATCGCCGAGGAGATGAAATCTCATCAGAATGCGCTTTATCTCGGGCGAAGTTATAATTTTCCTGTCGCGCTCGAAGGTGCTTTGAAATTGAAAGAGATTTCATACATTCACGCGGAGGGTTATCCATCGGCGGAGATGAAGCACGGACCAATCGCACTCATAGATGAGAATATGCCCGTTCTTTTCCTGGCGACGGATGACCCACTCTATCAGAAAATCATCGGCAATATCGAGGAAGTTCTTTCGAGAGGTGGCAAAGTCATCGCGGTCGCAACCGAAGGAAACGAGGATATCAAGCAACTCGCGAATTTTGTGATTTATGTTCCAAAAACGGAGTATATTTTCACACCGCTTCTATCTGCAATACCACTTCAATTGTTGGCATACTATATAGCGGTTCTACGCGGCTGCGATGTCGACCAGCCGAGAAATCTCGCAAAAAGTGTGACGGTGGAATAGAGTGTGGACAATCTATTTCTAATTAAAAATTCACACTGTCGGAAATTGCTTGCTGTTGGTGAATCGCGATTGGCATCTGAATGGATTTATTTCTATCTGTCTGCTGGCTGTCGGCAAAGCATCATCGCATCGCCGTATGAATAAAATCTAAAATTTTTAGCAATCGCATAATCGTAGGCATTTTTAATCGTTTCGATTCCAGCAAATGCGGATACCATCACCAGCAGCGATGATTTCGGCAGGTGAAAATTCGTTATCAGGCAATCCACGATTTTAAATTCGTATCCCGGATAGATAAATAAATCTGTCCAATCTTTCTGCGGTTTCAATGGCAATGTCTTTCCAGCGGATTCGAGAGCACGAACTGTCGTCGTGCCGACTGCGACTATTCTTCTGCCATCTCTCATTCCATCGTTTATTATCTCGGCGGTCTCAGATGGAATCGTATAGAATTCACGATGCATCTTGTGGTCTCTGATATCTGATACCTCGATGGGTTTGAATGTCCCCCATCCGACATTCAAGGTTATAAATGCGATTTGCACACCTTTTGATTTAATCTTTTCGAGCAGTTCATCGGTGAAATGAAGTCCCGCCGTGGGTGCAGCAACCGCTCCACGAGTTTTAGCATATACTGTCTGATACCGAATTTTGTCATATTGAACATCCTCACGGCGAATATACATCGGTAGAGGCACTCGCCCGATTTTTTCGATTGCTTGCCAGAAATCATTACCGACGAGTGAGAATTCGACCTCGAAAGTGCCATCGGTATTTTTTGCGATAATTTTCGCCGATAGATTTTCATCGAAATTCACGATTGTTCCGATTTTCAGCCTTTTCCCTGGTCGAGCCAATACTTTCCAGCGTGATGGCTCTATGTTTTCGAGCAAGAGAAATTCTATTTTAGCACCGCTCGATTTATGCCCGAATATTCTCGCAGGAAAAACTTTGGTATCGTTCAGAACGAGTATATCATCCTCGCTTAAATAATCTACTATATTGGAGAAAACCGTTTCCACAAACCTTCCAGCAGATTTTACGACCAATAATTTCGATGAATCTCTCGGCTCGGCGGCATATCGAGCGATTCTGCTCTCATCCAAATCGTAATCGTAAGTAGAAAGATTAAACTCCAATGGTATTTTTTTATCATCGGTCAATTTTTATCTCAAATTTTGATTTGCTATCATTATATAGGTCGATGCCGAGTTGCAAAAGAACTTTAATTAGCATCACCATAAAAAATCCCTCTATTCAGAGGGATTCAAGTATAGAAATAAATAATTCGATTCGCTATAATTTACGATATAAATCGAATTGTCACAGGATATTCATACCATTCGCCTTCGTTAGCTGCAACCGCAGCGATAATTCCAAATACGACAGTCATTATCCACGCTGCCAACATAATCAAACACCCGACACCAACAATAGAAAGAACTACGCCGACAGCATAAGCGATTGCAATGGTAATCTGGAAATTGAGCGCCTCCTTCCCGTGAAAATCCACAAAATCCGATTCATCCTTTTTGATGAGCCATATAATCAACGGTCCTATAAATGAAATAAATATCCCGAGTATATGTGCAAGAATCGCCATTGTCTTTTCATCCGATGTCAACTCGTATTCAACGGATTGTTTCGCCGATTTGGGTGTTTCCACTACTTTATCCATCTTTTCCTTTAATTTTTGTTCTTAAATATTGATTAAAATAACTTTTGTCAAGTTATATAAGTTAATAAGAACACCTTTTATACGCACATATCCGTAATGTATTTACCCAATTGTTGTGCTTTTGGGACAAACATTCGCCATTCTGGTGTTCTCTTTGCGGCTTCGTCTATTTTTACTGCGTTGCGTTCCGCCCTCGATTAATAATCGAATCATTCTCCTGCAACACCCGATTAATAAAATAACAATATAAAAATCTCTCGGCAACAACAAA
>CAYRNI010000110.1:0-7504 GCA_964425665.1 uncultured bacterium | reverse complement strand
AAAAATCGCTATTCTTCTCTTTCGCATTTGAAATCGGAGTAGAGCATAGTAGGTGGATGCGGAACTTCTTTCCAGGTGGTTTTCCAGAAAATTTTGTCCTTCTCGATATTATAGACCTTCGCGCCTTTGGCAGAGCCATAGATATTGCCGAGATAGAAAAATGCGGAAATCACAGCCATTATCGAAGCGAATTCTCTATCCTTATCCCACTCGGCATAGGCGAGCGAACCCGTGGAGCCGATAATTATGAACGAGAAAAAGCCATCATCCCATCTACCGCAGTATCCTCTTCCGAGACCGGGGATGAGAGAGGATAGAAATCCTGCGACAAAAGGACTTCGATGCGGAAGTTTCTCGCCCTGACGAGTGCGATGCAAAAGATAATCGATACTGCCGGCGACATCTGAACTTTCGGCGTTATCGGAGATATTCTTAAATAATGAAAGCGCATCGCTATATCGCTTCTGGCGAAGATAAATCCATCCTTTCAGATATTGGATAGCGCCTTGCGTCTGTATTGTCGAATCGATGGAGGCTAAAGCGGAATCGGGTTCATTTTCGAGCAGGTATGTCAATGGAATTCTATATCCGGCGAAAGATTTTGCTCGTCTATCGGGAACAGACAACAGATTGGAATATATTTTTCGGGCGGCATCGAAATCGCCTGCCCGCTCCTTGCACAGACCCGCCTTGAACAATACCGCATCGACACAGGAATCATCGGAGTATAGGAACGAATACCGCAGATACTCGATACTGGCTCGCTCGTATTCGCCGAGTTCGAAAAGATGGTCTGCAAAAGCGATTATTTCATCCTTACCGTATGCACAGGTGGTATCATTATTGACATAAACCGTCTCGACAACCGTTCGGGATATATTTGTGGAATCCTGACCGATAGATAATGTATCCCCGAAACCGAACCCGAACAGCAAAATGATAAAAAATGCGAACCCCAATTTTCGGTGCAATAACTTCACCTATTCCCTTCTGTTATTTTCTCTTGATTTTTTCGCTAAATACTTTCTCAACAGATTTTGCTGGCAGCCAGCCAGTATGTCCATCCGCGAGAACGATACGATACCAATTCCGCCGACATTCCTTAATGCCCAGTATCGTGCCATCGTGAATCGTGAACAAAATTTCGGAATCCTGCTCGGGAGCGCTTCGCACATCGACTTTCGGGAACATCACCACGGCGAGATTCCGCTCCCAAATTCTATTCCCTTTGAAATACCACCCCGCCAATAGCACCAGAAATATAATCCACAAAATAATAGCCAGCCATTTACCTTTCAATTGGAAAATTTTATAAATAGTCGCCCCAGTTGCTAAAAGTGAGACGATTAAAAGAATCCACCAATATTTATCGAATGAGATTGATTCTATCAATTTTATAAACCAGACGATTAGAAGCCCACGATATAGCGATTCGATTTTATCCTGAGTCAATTTTTGGACGAATTGTAAATTATTGTTTATATCATCATCGGTTGGAGCGAGAACTCTTGCTCGCTCGAACCAAAGTATCGCGTTTGCAAGACTTCCCGCTCTGAAATACGCATTGCCGAGATTGTAGAAAAGTTCGGCGGAGACACCGCCGGAATCTATCGCGGCGGTATATTCCTTGATTGCCGTGGCGAAATCCTTATCGCGATACGCCTCATTCCCTCGATTGTATAAATCCGCCAGTTTCTCGGGAGTAATCGCGAATATCGGAACCGCAATCGCTAAGACGAATGCAAGTATAAGCCACCTATTTAATTTAATATTTTTCATTATCCGATTTTTCTGTCTATTTCGGTTAAAATATCTTTGGCTTTGTTCACCATTTCCTTCACATCGATTTTGAATTTCGATGGAGCAAATCTCGCACCATCGACAGTGTCCAAGATATTTTTTATTTCCTCGATAATTTCGGGTTGCACTCCTCGTTCTTCGAGATGGATTGCAGCATCGTCGAAAATTACAGCACCAGGGTCTGTGCCGAGTTTATCGCCGATATATCCGAAAATCGCATCGGAAATATATCCTAACGACTCGTGCAAATTTTTAGTTTTCTTAGCGGAATCGAGTTTTTTCCGCGCCTGTTTCAATGCCTTAGATGCCTTAACCTTTTTCCAATTGCTAATCAAATGTTCCTGCCTCCGTCGATACGACACAGCGATTAAAATCAGTAAAAGTTCGAGGGGCAAAAACCATAGCCATTTGATTCCCCATCTCATCTCGAATGTCCCGATAGAGATTTTTTTCGCATCGGGTTTGATGAACTGAATATCTCCACCGACGGCGACGATACCACTTCTGCCAGCGACACCATATTTCGCTGTGCCTTTACCTTTGAGAACATTAACCTCGATAGAATCGGTGGCAATGGTTATGTATTTTTTCCGTTTCGGGTCGAAATAGGAAAATTCCAGAGGCGGAATCACATACTTACCCTCGTTGCGAGGGACGAGATAGAAATCTACCTTTTTAGTGCCGCTCCACCTGCTACCTTTCGCCTTTTTGCTCACGGATTCCTTCTTATCGAATAGTTCGAAATCGGGAGGCAATTCAGGGTCGGGAACAGTTAATTCCTCGATATTACCGAAACCATTAATCGCCACTGTAAATGTCAAAGCTTCACCCGCGGGCAGTTCGGTTCTATCCACTTTGCCCGAAATAGAATACTGCCCCACAGCACCTGTGAACGATGCGGGTTTCCCTTGCTCTGGCAATGGCTTTACGACGACCTTGACCTTATTGCCCGAGACATCCACATTTTCCCGTCTTCCGAAATCGAAAAAACTTCGAGGGCGATACTGAACGGTGCAAGTTAGTTCGGGCGGTTCTATTGTCGCAATACCAGGGGTCAACGGGAAAGCCGCTATTCTTCTGAAAAGCATACCGTAATATCTAACCCCGTGTATGGTCGTCGGTTGCAAAGACAATTTTTGCGCCTCGAATAAATTCTCGACCCAGAAATTTTTCAATTCGGCATCCTTTTTGAACGAAACATTCACGATATCCCGTCTCGTGTATAAGGAAAAATCGACGGTAACTTGCTGACCGACATACACAGTTTCGGGATATGCCGAACAGGAGATAAATAATTCCTTTCCACCTTTCGCATTAACAGGTGGCTTTCGCCCTGTGGATGGCGATGGCTGTCCTCTCCGCGATGGATTCATTCTTGGATTCGAAGCAACCACGCCCGACTTTATTACATTTATCGTTATAGGCTTTGTCTTATAATCTTTTCCCTTCACATTAACTACCATAGATGGTATAGTCAGATTTCCGACCCTCTGCGGTGAAATATAATAGATAAAACTCAGCGTCTTCGACGATGAAATTCTGCCATTTATAATTTGAATGCTCGACGATGTGGATGAAGATGTTCCTTGAAGCATCCAATCGTCGCTTGCGGGAAATTCTGGTGCGGAAACACCGCCTATTCTTCCACCGCTGACGGTTATCGTCAATGTTACAGTGGCATCCAGCGGGACTGTATTCCTATCGACAGATGCCTCCACAGAAACTTCCGCCCAAATCTGCGAGAAAAATATCAACGACAGCAATAATATTTTTAATCTATGCCCCATCATAATCTATCGTCATTACCAATCTTTTGGATTGTTGTATCTTCCACCGCTTTTGAGTTTCGCCTTTCGATTTTTCATTTGGTTCGATAGTTCTTCCCGTTCCTGATTTTCCATCGCTTTCATTAGTCTGACAGCTTGCTCCTTAGTCATTCCACCTTTTTTCTGCTGATTCTTCTGCTGCTGAGCCTGTTGCTCCTGCTGGTTCTGTTGCCCTTGCTTCTGTTGCTGCTGATTCTGTTGGTTCTGTTGATTCTGCTGTTGGTTTTGCTGCCCCTGATTTTGTTGCTGCTTCTTCTGCTGCCCCTGTTTGTTCTTCTGATTCTGCTGATTCTTTTGATTCTGCTTAGATTGTTGAGATTGAGATTGTCTCATCCTACGCATAACGAGTTCGAGATTATATTTCGCATCCTTATCCTTGGGATTTGCCAGAAGTGCCGCCTTATAGAATTTCATCGCCTGTTTCAGACTATCGATTTTATAGAACGCATTCCCTGTATTATAAAAGATTTCGCTCGCTACATTGGTATCAGAGATAGCGGTATCCACCGACATACCGTTCATATTCTCGTTTATCGCATCTTCGTATTTTTCCTGTTTATACAATGTCGAACCGATATTAAGATAATTTATAATATTAGATTTATCAGATTTTTTGGCTTTTTTGAAATACTCCAATGCCTTATCATAATCGCCATCCTTATATTTTTTGATACCATTTTTAGTATCGAAATATTCATCGGCAAAAACCGAACAGAAAAGAAATAGCAATATTATGAATTTAATCGCTCTCATAACAGTGCCTCCCCTTTTCCTTTCTCGTGAATAATACTCATCACGAGTTCACCACCGAGCAGTAATATCGCTGCGGTATAAAAAATCCACATCAATGTAGCCAGCACGACACTGATACCACCGTATAGCTCGTTGAATTTGACCACATACTTAATATAAATCGTGAACAATCTTTTCGCAATCTCCCATCCGATACCGGCGAAAAAACCGCCTGCGAGAGCATATTTCCATTTAACTTTCCTGTGTGGTATTAACTTATACACTAACGCGAAGAAAAAAGCAACCCAAATTATCGGCGTCAAAAACCAAAATATTTTCCAGAAAATTCCCATTCTCGCACTCGGAATACCTAAAACGCTCGTCCCGAGTCCCGCCGCAATCATAGCTCCCCAAGACATTGCGACAGAACCTAAAAGAAAAAGATATGTAGCGAACATCAAAATGTATGCAAAGACCAATTGTCTCCAAAGTGGCCGATTTTCATTTCGCTCAAATACTTTGTTTATCGCGGATTCCACCGTGAGAAAAACTCCGCCTGAGAAAATAAAAAGCAGAACGAAACTCAAAATACTGACAAACTGTGCCTTAGAAATGAATGTCTCGAAAAACGGTGCCATCGGCATAGTGCCTTCGGGGAAAAATTTTTGTAGATTCGTGGTCGCCAGCATCCAGGCTGTCGCTCGCTGCGGCGAACCGAGAACCATACCGAGTATCGAAAATCCCAAAAGCGTCAACGGCACAGATGATAATATAAAATAGAACGAAATCGCAGCCGCCATCATCGGTCCGCTGTGCTTGTAAAAGCGAGACCACATCTTCCTGAAATAAAACCAACCATTATGAAATATTTGAAAACATTTTTTCATAGATTTTGAAATTTATAGAATTTAAATTAAAATACAAGCGATTTCCGAGCAGGCATCTATCTGTTTCCATCGCATTGATTTTTCACCCTGACAAATTCATCTTGTATATATAATCGAGCGATTTATCTTATATAACGATGATAAAATGCCGTTCGAGATAAAAACATTGGAGAAATTATTCAGAAGTTACCTCGTTTCCGAGTTGACATCCTCGCCCAACACTGTCGATGCCTACTACCGGGATATAAGAAGGTTCGCACAATATCTCGATATGCACGACATATCGGAAATCGGTTCGGTCACGAGAGGATTGGTGGCGGGATATATCAGATTTCTATCGGAACTCGGGCTATCCGCTCGCTCGATTTCCCGAAATATATCGGCATTGAGAACATTCTGGTCTTTTCTCATTTTGAACAGATACGCAGAAATCGACCCTCTCGAAGGTGTCGAACTGCCGAAAACCGCGAAAAGAATTCCCGATGTCCTATCCATCGACGAGGTCGAAAGAATCCTCAACTCCGTCAAGATAGATACACCTCTCGGACTTCGCGATAGAGCATTGCTCGAATTTTTGTATGCCACCGGTGCCCGAGTCTCCGAATCCATAGATGCAAAAATTTCCGATATACATTACGAAATCGGTTTCATCAGACTATTCGGCAAAGGCTCGAAAGAAAGGTTCGTCCCAATAGCGAAGGAATCGTTATACTGGTTGGATAGATACATTCGCGATGGCAGAAGAAAACTTGCCAAACCGAATTCGGGAGGTTATATTTTTTTGAACAATCGCGGCGGAAAACTATCGAGGATGGGTATTTGGAAGATAGTGAAGAGATGGGCGGAGGCAGCCCGAATAAAAAAATCCGTTCATCCGCACACATTCAGGCACAGTTTCGCGACGCATCTGCTCGAGGGCGGAGCAGATTTGCGCGCCGTTCAGATGATGCTCGGGCACGAAAGCATAACGACAACTCAAATTTATACAAATATTTCGAGAGAATGGATATTCGAAAATTATCACAAGTATCATCCGAGAGATTAGCGATTTTTATATTCGCAATTATCATATTCGCGGTGTCGAATTTAATCGGTGCGCAAAGTATCTTCATTTTGCCAACCGAGGATGGTTCGCCGCTGAAAGGAAATTTCTCATACAAATTTTTCAGAGCGGACTCGCTGGTGAAAGTCGAAATTCCGATTCAACTTACGAACAATGCACTTCAATTCCAACTCGACGACGGCAAATACAAGGCGAGATATAGAATAAGTATCGCTCTCTACCACGATGACGAACTCATTTTGACAAAATCCGCTATCGACAGCGTATCCACAGAAAAATACAGGGCGACAAATCTTTCAGACCTATGGAATGCAAAAACATTCGACATACTTCTGAACAAAGGGAAATATAAATTATACATCATTCTCGACGACCTCAATGCGAAAACGAAAGCGAAGGCTCAGATAACTATAAAAGTTCCCGACCCGAAGAAAATAAAAATATCCACATCGTGGTTTTTCGTTCCCGAGAACGATTCGCTCGTGATTGCCACCAAAGTTCCCGCATTGTGGGAGAGTCTCGGCGTTTGCGCACAGGTATATGGCATTCCCGAAAGTTCGCAGGTGAAATTGATAATCTCCGGGATACGCTATCGAACGAAAGAGTATAATGGGTTTATCAAAATAGACGGAAACGATACGCTCGCGGTGGCATTTTTCCCGATTTCCAAAATGCCCGGCGGAGAATATCGAGCGGATTTGCGGATACTCGATAGAAAAGGCAAAAAAATCGCCAGAACGAAAAACGATTTCACACTGATTCAAACACCCGAATCTATGATGAAATATCATTTTCTCGAACTTCTGAACCAGTTGGAACTTATCGCCAATCCGTCCGAGATAGAGAAAATCGAGAAAGCAGATTCAACCGAGTATGATTCTCTCTTAGATGAGTTCTGGTCGAAACGAGACCCTACTCCGAATACCGAATTCAACGAAACTAAGGAGGAATTTTTCCGAAGAGTCCAGTATGCCAACGAGCATTTCGGCATCACAGCCAAACCCGGATGGAAAACCGATAGGGGAAGAATATATATCACATACGGTCAGCCCGATGAAATCGAGCGGCATCCATTCGATTTAAATTACTATCCATACGAGATTTGGTATTACTACTCGCTGAATCTCACTTTTGTCTTCGTCGACCGCACAGGCGATGGAAACTACATCCTGAAAGAAACGAAATAAATTTTGAAA
>CAYRNI010000109.1:0-7518 GCA_964425665.1 uncultured bacterium | reverse complement strand
ATTTATATTCAAAAAATTACAAATAAATATCTTGAAATAATATTCTATTAAATTAAATTTTGCTTTATAATTAATTCGAGGTGGTAAATTATGAAAACCAATTATGATGTTGTAATAATTGGCGGAGGTATAGTCGGTTCGACGATAGCCTATGAATTAGCGAAATTGGGAATCACGAATACGCTCGTGGTGGATAAGAGTTATTTTTCGAGCGGTTCTACTGGAAGGTGCGGAGCGGGAGTCCGTCAGCAGTGGGGATTGAAGTTCAATGCTCTGCTCGCAAAAAAATCGGTGGAGATTTTCGAAACTCTCGAAGACGAACTCGGTATGGATATCGAATTCAGGCAGGGCGGATATCTCGTTCTCGCTCACACAGAAAAACAGGTCGAGCAGTTCAGGAAAAATATCGCTTTGCAAAATTCTCTTGGGATACCATCGCGATTTGTCAGCAAAGACGAAGCAAAAGAAATCTGTCCGCCGATAAATACGGATTCATTCATCGCTGCTACATTTTGTCCCACCGATGGACACGCTAATCCATTTCTCGCGAACTATGCGTATATCCGAGCGGCTCAGCGGCTCGGTGTCGAATTCAGAAGATATACAGAGGTTATCGACATAAATGTCGAAAATGGCTATGTCAATGGTGTTACTCTCGCCGATGGCACGAGGATTTATTCGCCGATTGTCGTCAATGCAGCGGGACCGTGGTCTAAGGAAGTCGCGAAAATGGCGGGAGTAGATATTCCTACTCATTCCGAAAGGCATCAGATACTTGTCACAGAGCCATTAGAACGAATATTCGACACGATGGTTATTTCATTCCAAATAGGGATTTATGTTCAGCAAGTTCCTCACGGCAGTTTTGTTCTCGGTATAGGCGAGAATGAAGAGCCATCGCACGATATACGGTCGACCTGGCAGTTTCTCGAATTCGTTACACACGAGCTTCTAAACATATTACCGATAATGAAAAATATCCGTGTTGTTCGCCAATGGGCAGGTTCGTATAATAAAACGCCGGATGCCGCACCGATACTCGGCGAACACCCTGCGGTCAGTGGTTTCTATCAAGCGGTCGGTTTCTCGGGACACGGATTTATGATTTCCCCGATGACAGGACGAGTGATGGCTCAGATGATAGCAGGTGTCCAGCCAGAAATCGATGTCTCTCCCCTATCCATCGAGCGATTCGATAGAGGCGAACTAATTATAGAACCGAGTGTTGTGGGATAAAAAACTAACCGACCGTTATGAATAACTCGATATTATTTATGATAACCACTCCATTCCAAAATTGGAAGTTGGAATCATTTCCCTATCAACCAATTTAATTGTGCCTTTTGTGTGTAGAAATCTGCGATTGCGGAAACTCTCTGAAGTTGCGCTTGTTCTAAGGTCAGCTCGGCGTCCAAAAGTTCGAGAAGTGTAGCGCTGCCGAGCTCGAACCTTTTTCTCATAGCGGTATGTGTGAGTTCTGCATCACTTACCTGTGCTTGGGACAATTCAAAACTTGCTGCTGCTTCGACCATCTTGCGATATGCTTCCCTTATTTGCTGCTGAACACCAATGTCTGCTTTCTCGAACGAGTATCTCGTTTCGTCGAGTTGGGACGACGAAGACAAAATCGAAGCGATTCTCGATGTCCCCGAAAAAAGCGTCCAGCTCAATGATAATCCATAGGAGGATGAACCCTCATCACTCAAAGTAGAAAATCGGCTCGGCATATCTATGCCGCTCCAACCCCAGCTTCCCGATAAATTCACTCGCGGGAGAAAATTCAAATACGATGAAATATGACTTAGTTTAGACGATTGATACGACAACTCAGATTGGCGATATGTCCGATTGGCTTTATATTGAGATAGAAAATTTTCTAATGGCGGGATTTCACTCGCGGGCGGCGGAGTAGATGTCGTATCGACAGAAAAATTCGTATCCAATGGAAAATTCAAAAGCGAACACAGTTGCTCTCTTGCTCTATCGACAGAATTTTTTGCCTGTATTTCCGATAATCTTTTCTGTGCCACTTGAACTTTCATCTTCGATACATCGACATCAGAGGCAGAGCCGAGTTTCCGCCGTTGAATAGTTATCTTCTGTTCGTCCAAAATCCTGGAAAGCGACTGTTTGGATATTTCATACTGCATCGTAGCCTGAACGAGCGCAAAATAGGCTGAATAAACATCGTAGCGCGTTTTGGACTTCGCATCTTCGAGCGATAATTTCGCGATAATTTTCGCCAATTTTGCTTGCTTCAATGCCAAAATATCCTGACCGCCAGAAAACAGCGGAAAACTCGCCGAAAAACCTAAAGAATATCTATCCCGCGAGGATAGAAATCTGTCGTTGATGATATACATCGATTCTTTGCTCGACCGTCGCCAGTCGGCAGATGCTGATGCCGTAGGAAGAAATCTGCTAAATGTAGAAAGATATTGAGCAGATGCCTCTCGATATCTCGCCGAAGATGACAGAACATCCGGATTTTGTGCGAAGGCGACGCTCTCCGCATCGGCAAGTGTTAGAACCGTGTTAGGAATATTTTGCACATCCTGCGCGAAAATTACAATCGGCAAAATAATTATCACTGACGAGAATGTAAAAAATAACTTCTTCATATTTTCTATCCCTATGATATTTAAATTGAGATATTATTTACCCTTAGGCTTTCGGCGCTTCTCTCCCGATTCTGCGGTTTTCGCTGGTTCCATTTTACCAAATGACTTTCCTAATTTCCCTTTCTTAAAATTTCTCCCAAAATTTTTACTTATAGTTTTAACCTTATCGCCCTCTTTTAGTTCTCGCAAAATTTTGAATGGTCCCGTAATAACACTTTCACCCATAGAGAGCCCCTCGGTGACTTCGACAAATCTATCATCAGAAATTCCAGTTTTAATCGGTTTTTTCTTAGCAAATCCATTGTCTATAACGAAAACTGCTTCGCCATCACGATTTGTTAGAGTATCGTGATATGCTACCACCGCAGAAAGTGGCACCGCAAGAACCGAATCGTGTTCAGCTGTGGTGATAGTCGCTGTTACAGACATCCCAGGACGAATTTTCGGCGATGGATTTAAGAGCGCGATATATACATAAAATGTCGCTCGTGTTTCCTCTCCACCGACATTTTGGACATTTGCCTGATGCGAGATTTGAACAACTCTGCCCTCAAAAAAAGTATCGGGAAGAGCATCGAGTTCGATTTTACTTTTTTGTCCGAGTTCGAGGTCCACAATATCGGCTTCATCCACCTCGACTTTCGCCTGAAGGTCGGTAAGTTGTGCGATTGTCATAATCGAGCTGCCAGGGTTATTCATCGTGCCGACAACGACAAATTCGCCTTTCTCGGCTTTCACCAATGTTACGATTCCATCTATTGGAGCAACAATGACCGTATGTGCGAGATTATCTCGCGCTCCTCTTAACGAAGCACGAGCCGATTGCAACTGCGCCTCTAAAACATCCACCTCGGTTTGAGCAGACAAAAGAGCATCGTCGGATACCGCTCCACTCTTATGAAGTTCCTTCGTTTTTCTGAGATTTTCCTGCGCTTTTTTGAGATTCGCCTGCACCTGACGAACCTGAGCCTCCGCCTGATTCAGCGAGGCGAGATATCTATCTCGGTTCAGCACGACGAGAGTATCGCCGATTTTGACAGTGTCGCCCTCATCGACATAAAGACTTTCGATTTTTTCGGAAACCTCCGCGGAGATATTCACATCGCTTTTCGGTTCGATTCTGCCGAACGCTATAACAGTGGATTCTATCGTGCGAGGAATAACTTTGCCGACCTCGACAGATTTTGCACCTCTACGCATCGCACTAGTTGCGATACCCACGCCAACTATAATTATAACCACCACAACTATCCCGATTATCCAAAAAAGTTTTTTCATCGCTCACCTCGATTTATAAATTGACCATTTAGTATTCGAATATACAGGTTCTTCCTTAAAATCGTTCGGATTAGAAACAACAATATATTTGGAATGGTATTTTTTAGCAAGCACAAGTTTATCATTTTTCGACATTTTTCGATATGCGTTCGCCAAAGCCTCGGGAGTGTATGAAGTAGGATGGAAATCTTGCAGCCGCTTCCACCACTCTTTTGCATATCTCCAACTGAAATACAATGCGAAAGTTCCACCTTTCCAATCGAATACGATTCCTCTGTGCGAATATACCCTAAAACTTCCCATATTTGGCGGAACGAGAAAAATATCGTCTCTATCCGTATTATACCGTGCCCACTTCTGAACATCCACCCATTCTTTATCCTGAGTTACGAAAACACCGCCGATAAAACTCCTGACAATCCCAATAATTAGAACAAATATTATTAGAACTCTGTGAAGCCTCTGGACTTTTCCCGTTTTAACTGCAAAAAATAGAATAGCGAGCGAAAATAGCATTAAAAAACCATTTCTCAAATATAGTTTGATATCGAAGTAAGAGAAATTACCCCAAATAGTGCTGTTTTGAGAAACAAATGGAATTAAAAAATACAATGCTATTATAGAAATCCCTAAAATATATTCGAGCCATATCGGTATTTTCCTAAATAAAAAATCCGCGAGCAAAATATGTAATCCTGGCGGTTGAGAACCGAAAATAGGCATCAAGAAAAAAATTTTGCTATGCTTATTTTTTACAATTTTAATAATATATTCTATCGCAATTGGCAATGGCAGTAAAACATAATAGAGCGAACATCTCAGAAATTGTATTTTAGCGAGATTAGGAATCAACCATATCTCACTGAACACCAATTGTAAAAGTGCAAATACGATAGTGGTAATGAGCAATGGTCGTGCCCAAGATTTTATACTGTTCCACCTCTTCATAGACGACTGTGCAAAAATTGCCGAAAACGAAATTATAGGTATCCAACTTAGAAATTGTCTAAATGGAAAGACCTCCTCAGGTGAACGAACCGATGCTATTTGCCGCCATAATCGGACATCTTCTATAATAACATTGTTCTTGTAGATGAAAAATAAAATCGGTAAGGACAATAAAAAGCATATTATAGAACCGAATATAGAGTCAGAGTATTTTCTTTCGCTAATGAGATAAATCAGGGCGAAAACGAAAACAGGTGCTAAAAATATGGCGTGAAAATTTATCCCTATTCCTATGAAGACGAATGCTAATAAATTTTTACCACTCAGAAGATAGAAAATAGATAAAAGAGCGAATATTATTCCAATCATTTGGTGCGAGAATACATAGGACCAATTCGCAGAACTCAAAACGGGCAAATACCCGCCGGCGATTATAACTGCCGACAATATCGCCGTATTCTTGTCGATATTCAGTAAGTTCCATATAGAAAGAATTAGATAGAAAATTATGCTATCGAGGACAAAATACGATACACCGAAAAATATTTTAAGTGCAGAATCCGAAATATGTAAATACGAGAGCAAGATATAGAAATAGCTGGCGAAGTGCTTGAAAGAATGGACTATCGGGTCGGTGCCAAATGAAGCCGAACCGTCAAAAAAGCGAATCATAGGAATTTGAATTGCGAGATTACCGATATCTATCGCAGGTTTTGTAATTAGAATGTGTGCGATAGATATTAAAACAGCCCAAAATATCCGTTCTCTAATTTTAGGTTTCACTAAAATTCCTTTCGGAATAGTTCCGATGTGATTTTGTCGATATTACAAAATCTAATTTCTTTAATTGTAGAATTTTTGCGAGCAAATTTTTCCGCTTCATCCAAAATAATTTTAACTCCGCGTTCCTTTGGAAAACCGAATATCCCCGTGCTGATAGCAGGAATAGAGATAGATTTACATCCGAGTTCCGCTGCCTTCTCGAGAGAATTTCTTACAGCCGAGCGAAGCTTTTCGTCCTCGTCACCTTCACCCCATCGAGGACCGACAGCGTGTATAATGTATTTCGCATTCAATTTTCCGGCGGATGTAACAGCCACATCTCCGACTGGAACTGTTCCATTTTTCGCGACCCACTCTCTCGATTGGATTCTTATCTCCTCTCCGCCGGCACGAGCGATTGCACCGGCAACTCCTCCTCCGTGAGAAAGATACGAGTTTGCCGCATTTACAATCGCATCGACATTCTCTTTGGTAATATCTCCTTCCACGACAACTAAATACACCTCGCCGACCTTCTTTCGAGCGATTTCATTCGACATAATTTTCCTCCAGAATCGCTAAGTATTATTAAGCAATTTTAAGCGACAATGCAAGAATTTTTGAAAATTTCGCGGGAGGAGACAAAGGCATATCAAATCATTAGGAAATCATATCGTTCAATAATTTCAAAATGGTAATTTCATTCCAACAATCCTTCATCGAGTAATTTTATCGTCTGTCGCCACAAAAATTTTTCCCGTCGCAGCAACGAACGACCGCCGTGTCCTGGGTATAGAATTAAGTCATCGGGAAGTTCTAAAATTTTATTAACACTTTCGACCAATTTTCTTATATCGCTATGTGGCAGGTCTGTTCTCCCGATACCGCCGCCAGCGAATACTGTATCCCCCGAGATTAAGAAATCATCGCCGACTACGCCGATACTTCCCAGTGTGTGTCCTGGCAGTTCGATTATCCGCAATTTTTGAAAACCGAGTTCATTTAAAATACTTTGTGAAATCGGTTTTGCACGGACAGAAATAGGCTTCGCAAACATTGATGAAAAATTCATATCGGGGTCGACGAGCATCTCGATTTCATTTTGCCCCGCATATATAGGTATTTTCAATTTATCTGCGAGAAAATTCACCGCTCCGATATGGTCGTAGTGCCCGTGTGTCAGCAAAATCGCCGATGGTCTCGACTTATCGAGTTTCGATACGATTTTTTCACCATCATCGCCGGGGTCGATGATTAAGGCATCGTTCTCCTCATTCGCTAATATATAGCAGTTCGTTTCTAACGGACCGACAATAAGTCGTGTTATAATCATAATAAATTACTTTATATAATTATTGTATTTCATTATATTATTTGGTATTATACTAAAACTTATATCCGATTTTCCGCAGAAATTCGTATCGCCATTTTTTGCCAGCATCGTCCTCGATAGCGACAGGCGGTTCGCCATCGACAACACCGAGAACCGCTCCGCCGAGTTCTGTCCTCGCTACAATCACTTGCACAGGGTTCGCGGTGGCACAGTAGATGTTCAGAACCTCGGGCAAATCCTTTATTCGGGGCAAATAATTGATTGGAAATGAATCTCGAATAATTATCAGGAATGAGTGTCCGCATCCGAGTTTAAAAATATTTTCTGCGGCGATATTCATCAGTTCGTCATCTGTTCCCGATGTTCGCACGAGTTTCGCCCCCGATGCCTCGGAAAACGCCAGTCCGAACTTCGCATTCGCATTACAATTTACCATCGCCTCGTGAATATCCTCGACACTCTTTATAAAATGCGTCTGCCCGAAAATGATATTATCGCCGTCGGGAAATTTTAGCGGAATAATTTCCAATTTTACATCCATTTTTCACCTCCGTTATTTTTGATTAAAATACGATT
>CAYRNI010000108.1:0-7575 GCA_964425665.1 uncultured bacterium | reverse complement strand
AAAAATTTTTCTCATTTGAAGAGAGCTATTTTTCAGAACGAAGCATTTCATCAGAAACTCTCTTGTTAGTAGAAGAAATAGTTAAAGGCTCAACTCCCGCAGAAGTTTCAGGTTTTTATTGTCCCAGTCGTCATCCTTTGGGGTTTCGAGAACTTTGGGAATATCGACGAATCTGCTATCCTGCATAATCAATCTGAAAGGTTCGATACCCAGAAAGCCCTTGCCGATATGCTCGTGTCTGTCCTTGCGTGAGCCGAGCGGATGTTTCGAGTCGTTAAGATGGATGCCCACGAGTTTTTTCAATCCGATTATTCTATCGAATTCATCCCAGATATGTTCATATTTTTCCTGTGTTGTAAAATCGTAGCCCGCAGCATAGGCGTGGCAGGTATCGAAAACGACATCGAGTTTTTCGGAAAATTTCGATTGGGAAATAATGTCGGCGAGATGCTCGAATTTCCATCCGAGATGAGAACCTGTTCCAGCGGTGGTTTCGAGTGCTATGTTCACATCGAATTTCTCCTCCGAATATATTTTGTCTATCGCGGATGCGACTCGCCGTATTCCCCATTTTTCATCGCGGTCGTGCGGCGAGCCAGGATGCAAAACGATATGCAGTATTCCCAACGAATCGGCTCGCGACATCTCATCAGCCATCGCTGAGATATAACTTTCCCATTTCTCATCATCGGGGACGGCGAGGTTTATTAAATATCCGGTATGGGCAAGAATCGCATCGATTGGGATAGTCTTTATCTTTTTCAGGTTCTTTTTCCATTCCTCGATGCTTTCATACGAGATTTCTCTGTCGAACAGTTTTCTCGGCTGTTTGAGAAAAATCTGCATAGCGGTGCACCCGAGTTTTTCTGCTCGGACGAGAGAGTTTTGAACCCCGCCCGCAATGGACATATGAGCACCTAAAAGTTGCATATCCAACCTCTATGTTAGTTTCCTCGCTGCGATATTTATCGGGTCCCATACGATTCCCACAGGGGGAGTATACGGGATATCGAGATTTGCCAAATCCTCCGCTGTCATTCTGTTAGATACCGCCGATGTTATGACATCGAATCTCTTCACGCTTTGCCAAGGACCGATATACTGTCCGCCGAGTATTCTTCCCGTTTTGGCATCGCAGTATAAGTCGACCCAAACGGGCGAATGTCCGGGATAGTAATGAGCGCAGGATGTCGATTTTATCACGGCTTCGGCAATTTCCCAGTTCAATTTTTTAATTTCCGCAACAGGCAGCCCAACTGTTTCGATTCCGAGATTGAAAAATTTAGTCACTGTGGAACGGATAATGCCTTTGAATTTCGGTATTTTACCCGCGATGGCATAGCCGACAGAATGTCCCTGCTTATTTGCCGTAGTTCCAAGCGGCATCCAAATCCACTTCCCCGTGACTATATCGCGGATTTGAGCACAATCGCCAGCGGCATATATCCCAGGGCGACTTGTAGCCCCTTGAAGGTCAACATAGATAGCATTATTGGCGCCGAGCTCGAGCCCGATGGATTTTGCCAGTTCCGTATTGGGCTTAATGCCCGTCGCCAGAAGAACCAGTTGAGCCTCAATTTCACCCTTATCGGTGTGAACGGCGGAAACTTTGCCATTTTTCGACTCGAAGGATAAAACCTTCGAATTCAGCATAATATCGACATTGTTCGCCGATGCTTCCGATATGATTGCTTCGAGCATTTTTTCATCGTGGATGCCGAGCACAGTAGGAAGCATCTCGACGACAGTAGTGGAAATTCCCAGTTCTGTGAAAGATTCAGCCATTTCCATACCGACAGGTCCCGCACCGACAACCACACTTTTTTTAATATCGTTGCTCTCGATATACTTTCTGATGTTTTGAGCATCATCGAGGCTGTGGAGAGTGAAAATACCTTCACTGTCGACGCCAGGGATAGATGGAACAACAGCAGAAGCGCCTGTGGCGATAGCGAGTTTCGAATAGCCGAAGGACAAATTTCTTTTCTTGGATAAGTCTATAACCGAAATTGTTTTGGCGAGCGGGTCGATGGATTCTACTCTGTGGTTGATATGCACAGTTACGCCTTTTTTGGAAAGTGCCGTTTCGGGTGTCAGCACGATGAGGTCATCGATGTTTTTGACTTTGCCCGATATATAATAAGGCGTTCCGCACAAAGCATAAGATATGTAATTTCCAGCATCGAAAACGATGACTTTCCATTCCGGGCGGATTTTTTTTGCCGCAGCCGCGATACTCATCCCAGCGGCATCACCACCGATTACTATTAAATCTGCATTCTCCATAGTTATTTCTCCAATGCGAGTTTATATATTTTTTTCATTTTCTCATCAAAAACCGGTATGGAATAATTTTCAACCGCTCTCTTTCGTCCGAGTTCTCCTAATTTTATTCTTATTTCCGGATTTTCCAATAGATAAATTATTTTTTCGGCGATTTTTTCAGGATTCGGTTCGACGAGATACCCACCTACATTGTTTGCTAATATCTCCTCTGGTCCACCCTTAGACGATGTAACAACAGGAACCCCACAGGATAATGATTCCGCGATAACTCTGCCAAATCCTTCGTATCTCGCAGTGTGAACGAGCATATAACTTCGACATAGTATTGGAGCGATATTATCGACAAATCCTAAAAATTTCACTCTGTTATCAATTCCAAGTGAATGAGCAAGTTTTTCGAGATTTTTTCGTTCTGGTCCATCGCCTATAAGAAGTAGATTGACATCGCTATATTTTCTGGAAACCATAGCGAATGCCTTTATACAAAGGTCGAAATTCTTGCCCGAAGATAGTCTTCCCACTGCTACGATATTCTTTTCGGTGCTTTCGGTTTGATACTTGGGAGGAGAAAAATTATCCGTATCGATAGGGCTGTAAATAACCGATGTCTTATCTATGTAACTTTCAGGGATATGGTGATAGCGAAAAAAGTCTGCTCTTAAATTTTCAGATACGAATATCGTTCTTGTGGATTTAGCGATTATTTTTCTATAATATAATGAAGCCATTTTGCGAAAACGATATTTATAATTACCGACGACTACCGATACGATAGGAATTTTTAACTCGGAAAACAATTTCACTATATACGATGTTATAGGTGCGGAATAGCACAGAACCATATCTATTTTTTGATGGAGTATGTCTTTTTTGAATCGATGTAATAACTTCGCTCTGTGGAATATCGAAAAAGGTGTTTTTGGCAAAGGTAGAAGTCGAATATGATGAATTTCGGATTCTGGAATATCGATTTCTGGCTTCTTACCGCCGAATGTTATTATTGCAATGATAATACGAGAGAATATTTCTCTAAACTTGGTCGCGTGAATTTTAACTTCTCTTTCCACTCCGCCGATGGCGGATGCGCTCGGAATTGCTATTAGAAGCGATTTATTTTTGTCTTTTTTCATTGCAATTTTCGATTATATTTTTATAGCATTCCACAGTTTTCTGGGCAATTGTATCCCAATTCAGTTCGGATTTGTATTTTTCATATATGTTTTTGCCAAATCTTTTGCGAGTATCGGGGTTTTTAATCAAATATAGTAGTTTTTTTTGGAAATCATCTGTGTCGCCATAATCTACAAGAAATCCATTTTCTCCATCCTCGATTATTTCTGGAAATACACCGATTCTTGTTGCTATAATCGCCTTGCCAAAAGTTATACCCGTCATAAAAGCACCACTTTGGTATATTTCGCTATAAGGATACACCAAAATGTCCGCTGCTTGGTGATAAATAGGTAGTTCCTCATTATCTATGAATTGAAATTTCTGAATGATTTCATCGTCGAGCTCGAGTTTAGAAATCGATTTCTTTATTTTTTTTATATAATCGCTATTGCCTGAACCCGCTAAAATCAGAACCGCATCATCCGTCGATGCAAGAACTTTTTTCCAGGTTTCGAGCAAAAACTCGACTCCTTTATATGGACGCATACCGCCAAAAAATAAAACGATAACCTTATCCTTTATCCCTATTATTTTTTTCGCTATATGGGGTGGTTTTCGAGGAAAATCGTGAAAGAACGGTCCATGAGGAATTATATGTATTTTTTCAGAAGATATTCCAAAATTTTCAACAAGAGTATTCTTTACATCTTTTGTATGACATATCAACAAGTTCATCATACTATATATTTTTCTATATACATCGGGATGTTTTTTCCCTGTCATAGGGAGAACATTATGGACAGTATATACGAGTTTGATTTTTCTGCGAAGTAATATTTTTGAAAACCATATTTCGAATGGAACAGACCTTACCAATTTGAACCATTGAATGTGAACGATTTCAGGGGGCTTAAATATAAATTTCACTGTCCAATATAGAAGATTTATTATGTATTCTATACCATTTAGAGCATACAATATTTTTCTTCCCAGAAAGTTAAATCTATATGTAAAGTCGAGAATTCCAGCCTTGTTTTTAACGCCGAATTGTGAATGTTGTTTAGGATTGTGTGAGTATGATTTGCTTATCAATGTGATATCCACATAATTTTTTAGGGAGCGATATAAGTATATATCATATAACGGTGCGACACAAGCTCCATCGAATAGATATACACATAATTTTTCTTCCTTATTATGATTGTTCATTTTTCTGTTCGTTATTTTTGTTAACAAATATAATCGAATACAAGAAACCTAATGAAATCCATTCGTATCTTCCGCTCGCAAGAGCATCGTTTATTAAATCGTTTGTGAAGCCAAATAACCATATCAAGAGAGCGTATTCTAATAGTGGATTTCTTGATACCGTATGATTGTATATATTTATAAGATACCTTACGGCTACATATATTGGAAATATTATCATCAATATTATATATATCGAAAATCCAATTATACCGGTTTCTATGAACATTTCGAGAAGAGAATTATGAGGATGTAGTATATATTTTAATAATTGTGGCAAAAATATATGAAAGCCTCCCGCTCCTATTCCCCAAGGAGGTATTTTGGATAGATTTCTTGTCGCATATTCGAATATAGTGAGTCTTATCGAGGATGATAGTTCTATACTATGTTTTAATCCAACAATTCTAAGGAATAAATAGCTACCCGATAAAAGATACACAGCGGCTGAAAACAATAGTAGCACAGTTATAATTTTGATTGAAATTTTGACCTTTGAAAAAAATAACAAATAAACTGCTGCAAGAAACAATGCCGTGAAAAATGGAGCACGGGTTGCCGCTTTAATTAAAAAATATACAGATATCATCGATATTACAATTAAAAGTATTTTTTTCCAAAGGCAAGATTTGTCGAAGAGCCATACGCAAGTCAATAGCAAAAAACCAAGCGAGCGGGCATAATTCCAATCGGAGCCTTCTACATTAAATCTTTGAAGTGGACTGAATGTATTCGTGCGTAAAGTTATATATGAAATTATCAATAATACGATGCCAATATAGACAGAATATTCGGGAATATTTTTTAACTTGAGATTCGAGCGAGCCATTATAATAATGAGTTCTAATGGAAATACACAAGTAATAATCCAAAGTCTCCACTTGTGTATTCCTCTTTCATAATTCGGAGTCCAAAGGAGTGTTGTAAGCACCCACACGATTAGTATAAATAGCAAAATTTGAAACCAATCTATTTTTGGCAAAACAATTTTTCCGTGAAACTTGATTGCAATTATAGTGAGAATCCCGAGTATAGATAGTATTAAAAGTGATAGTAAAACTCTATCCGCGAACAGAAATGCTTTTACTAATGGCAATCCATAGAAGAATATCGCGATTGTAATCTGTGGAATATATAAAATAACTACGCTCGCGGCAGATACAATACCGATTGCAATAGGAACTGCCCAATGCAACGCGGATGTAAGAGCGAGAGCCCCAGGTATACTACCATATATTACTTTATTTATTTTTAATTTCATTATTACACCAATTTTCGAACATCCGAGATGATAGAATTCGCCAAAACTTTAAGGGGTTTGAGTTAGCCTCATACAAAATATCTTCTAATTCGTTCTCGTGTGCTATCTTGTGCATCCAATCGTATTCGGGCACAGGGAAACCACTTTTATCCTTACGCCATACAATCTCACGCGGTAAAATATCTTCGAAAGCGATACGGACAGGATATTTTAACCAACCATTTTTCAATTTCTCTTCAACTGGCATTTTCAGCGCTGCTCTGATTAATGCATTATCTATGGGCATTTTGGACATAAGACCGAGATTTTTGGCGAGCATATCGCGAATTCTGAATGTTTCCACCAATATAGCCTTAGACGCAATTTCCCTATGTAAGCTCGGATATCTCGTCTTTTTGAAGTTTAGGTTTTGAGCATAATTACCGCCTCGCCGCTGAATTATATACAGTTTTAAGATATTTTTGAAATCTATATGATTTAACAATTTTAATGCTGTTCTTGGTGAATGTTTTGCAAAATACTTTATATATTTTAACAACATACCATATTTATTCCCGAGTGCATAGTCTACACCAAAAGTTCCAGTTATAATATATTCAAATCCTCTCGTAGCAGCCCAACTAAAAAGTTTTGCCTCCGCTATGCTTGTAAATTCCGATGTAGGTTGCACAAATAATGAAGGTGTGGATTGTGTAATATCCCATATTTCGCTGCTTTCGAGACTTACTATTTCCAATGGAATTATGCCATTTCGTGCGGCGAGTTTCGCAAATTTAGTCTCATTTATTTTATCATAATCAGATACTGATATAACTGCTGCCACGATTTTTTCTCTGAGCTCTGGAATTTTAGTCCGAGCGATTTTGTCGAGAATAGCATATACAGCAGAAGAATCGAGACCACCAGATAGAGCGAGAAGAGCACGAACATTGTTAGATACTATTTCCTCAGAAAGTGCTAATATTTGTCTCTCAATTGTATTTCGCATCTCTATAGCGAAATCCTCGGATGTTATGGATTTATCTTCCGATAACTCGTCGATGGGTAGCATTTTCCTAACGACATCGGGAGACCCATTTTTCCAAGTGACCGTTAACTCGCTGGCAATAGGAAGCTGGTAGACATCTTCAAAATATGTTTCCCATAATGGGAGTTCGCCTGTCTCTATAAATTTTTCTATATTTTTTTTATCGGGTTTCTTTGGGGGAGGAAAATTGCTTATGTAAAGTTCACTATCCTCGAACCAGAAAAACAAATTTTCGACAACTCTTATCGTATCGAATATTCTTATACCTTTCCTTTCGGGTAAAAGTTCGAGTGCTATCCATAGTCCACCGCTCCCTTTCGTATCTGGATTTACTAAAATTTTTTCGGGCGATGTATTTATCCACCAGAGCAAGTATAAGTTATCACGATTTGGCGGGACATTACCTGTCCATATAGGTGATTTACCATCTATGGAAATTATTTCACCATTTTTTATTTTTATTGTCCACATATATTTATTTTTCGGGCTCGTATTATTCATTTTGTTCCCTATTTTATATAATATACTTTAACTTTATCTCCGCCGACATTTATAGTATATGTTCCAGCGGGAACATTTTTATCAGGTATCCATCTATATAAATCTCGGTCGGGAAGTCTTTTCATAGTTTTAACGACTC
>CAYRNI010000107.1:0-7686 GCA_964425665.1 uncultured bacterium | reverse complement strand
GAAGAACCACAGTGCCACCGAGCGATTTGGCTTTTGCTTGAATATCATCCAACAACTTCATATTTGAACCTCCATATTATTTTGGATATGAGCGTTCCACGATATTTATATAAGAACAATGGAATTATTGCATTTCCTCATCCTGCTCGGGTTGATTTTCAAAAAATTTTCTCATCCTGCGGTGGACAGTGTGTTTGACCACGAACATTGCGTCGAGCGGTTTTATCGGCTTGAATCGAACACTCATTTTGCCGATTGCTTTTTTAGCATTTCGCGATTGTCTACTATTCTCGAATTCATTGATAGAATTTATAAGACCTTCGAGAATTCTCAGCATCTCTGCCTTATACGATGTATACATCCCGACTAAATCGTAAAGTTCCTCTCGTTTGGTGTCCACATCGAGTTGCATTTCGCGGAGAACGGATTGTGCCTGATTTTCTGCATCGCCCAAAATTTCGTTCGCCTTATTTCTGGCTTCCTCGATTGTTCGTTTCGCTTGTTCCTCCATAGCTTCTTTGATTGTCGTCGCTTGCCTTTCCAGAGAACTTATCCGTTTGTGGAGTGAGTCGATTTCGTTACGCAGAGTCCGATTTTCCTGAAGAATGTCATCAACAAACTCTGCGACCTGTGCCAAAAAGTTCCTAACATCCTCGGGTCTATATCCCTGAAATTTTTTCGAGAACTCTTGATTTCTAATATCCAACGGTTTAAATCTGACAGTCATATCGCACCTCTATTTTAAAGTATCGCTAATTTTTCTCTCACGAGTTTTGCACGCATTTTCAATATATCCAGCGGGCTTTCGATATCGGGAAATTGTTTTGTGATATGTGCCTGCTGACCTAAAATTAAAAGTTCATCGACGGTTCGGACAGAAATCGGTAAAATCGACATACTGGCACCGAGTCTAAACGAAGATAGCAAATTAGGAAATTCCCAGCGCTCGAGCAAGTTCGCATATGCAACAGTTCCATAGGCACGATTTATCTTATCTTTAAGAAAAATCTCGGATTCATATAATAGATATTCTCTGGAATCTCTTTCGAGTTCGATAATCGCATCAAGTGCAATCATAATATTATTTTTGAGCTGTTCGGCAGTTTTACCTACGAGATGTTTCGTATATATTCTGACAAATGATGAGCCTGTATCGAGTCCTTGTCCCCATAAATTACCGATTCCCAATCCGTGTGCTTTGGCGATGTCGCGGAGATGGTCGAATTTATTAGCGATAACCGTTCCTGCAATATGGCAAAAGGCGGATAAGATAACACCAGCACCACAATTGGCAGGGTTCGATGAAAGATAGCCAAATTGAGAATGTGTTGCCCAATCGAATTTTTCACCGAGTTGTCCGATAATATCCTCTGTTCCATCGAGCATCGAGTCGAAATCGATATCATTCATAAGGTATCGGATGGATATGTGGTCTAATCCGTTCACCACAGCGGAAAGCGTTTCATCGGAATCGAGAAGAAGATGCCCATATTCAGGATGGACAATCAATGGATATGGGAGTAGAAATCGCTCCCAATAGTAATATCTATCTTGGATTTGCAATTTGTTCAATGGAAAATGATTTTCGAAATAATTTTCGAGTTCGTCGGAAAGATTTTCGCCTATTTGTTCTCTTTTATCCTCGGGAAGTGCCAATGGAAAAGGTGTATCAGCCAGGTTCCGGATAAATAGAACCTCTCCCCCGAGAACCACATCCGAAACCGAGGTATCATCACATAGCCACTTAGGGCAACTTATTTCATTTTCAAAGTAATCTTGCATAAGTAAAAACGGATAATTAAAACTCTTTTATTTTCTTAATCATATCGCGAATTTTCGCGGCATCTTCGAACCTTTCCTCCGCTATCGCCTTATTTAGTTGTGTATTAAGCACCATCAATCTCGTTTCGATGGAACTTTCGTCGTGCGTGCCGGGTGTTTTTACATTATGAAAATGTTCGATTATAGTTCTTATCTCATCCTCGAATTCGATAAAACAATACGGGCAGCCGAGTAATCCCGTATCCAGAATATCCTTGAGTGTCCAATTGCAAAACGAACAGGTATGTGTCAATTCGTATTTTGTTTCGAGTGAAATTTTGTCCTTTTGCAATTGCTCATCGATACCTATGAGAAGCGCACATTCAGGACATACGCTATATTTTTTCTTAACGCCATTGATGTATTGAACGACGATTTTTTCTGCTGGATGCTTATGGCAAATTTCGCATAATTTATTTTTGTCTGTGTCCATATAAAAAATTCCTTGTTTTATGCATACTGACCTTTGGAACTTTTACTCTTATAATACAACTCGATTGCGATATCGAAAACATTTTTCGGTTTTATTTTCTCGAAACATTTTTGCACTTCGAATTTGCATCGTCCCTTTCCGTGAAGTGTGCAGGGTGAACAGCTCAGATTGGCACTTATATATGTAGCGAATTTCCCTTTTGGCGCGAAGCCCAGTGCGGGATGAGTAGGTCCAAATATCGCGACGGTCGGAATGCCGAGTGCCGATGCGATATGGGTCGGTCCACTATCGTTTCCTATGAAAATATTGCCCATCGAAATCAATCCCACTAATGTTTCTAATGGAATGCCATCGACCCATCGAATTTTTGAACTATTCCTACCTTTGCCTATCAACACCACATTAAACTCGTTTTCTGCAAAGAGATGTGATAGTGCGATAAATCTTTCGTTTCCCCATCGTTTCAGCGGATATTTTGCCCCCGGATGAATAATGACGATAGGTTTTTTCAAATCGGATAATATTTCTTCTGCATTCGATACTCCCTCTTTTGTCGGGATAATTTTTGGCAAAGTATTCGGTGCATAGACCCCTATTTTCTCGATTGCTATAAGGTGATAATCCACGACGGATTTAGGTGATTTATCTCCGATGCTAAATTTCGTCAGAAGTCTTCTATCGATACTTTTTTTGTCTGTTCGAACAACAGGAATTCCGCTCATAGATGAAATCAGCAAACTTCTGAAATTAACCTGCAAATCGATTAGCCAATCTGGCGAAAACGATTTAATTTCATCGATTGTAATTTTCAAAGAACTAAGTGTGATAAGTGATGATATTCTGCTATCCTCACGGAAAAGTGGCGTATATTCTTTTTTTGTCAAAAATGCTATGTTCCAACCGTATTTTTTCAGTGCTTCTATCACAGCGGTGGATAGAACGACATCGCCGAGGGATGAAAATCTTATAATTAACGCCTTTGGCATATTATCCGATGAAGAACTTACTCGCCGAGCATTTTCAATTTTTCCTTTGCGGGTGCAGTTTCGGGCGATGCTGGATAATCGGTAATCAATTCTTTCAGAAGTTTTTTTGCACCCGATATATCGTCCATTTTCAAAGATGTGACCGCAGCATTATATAGAGCCGATGGTATAAGTTCGCTTTTTGGATAGTCGGATTTCACTTTCAGATATGCTCTTTTAGCGTCGTCGAATTTCCCCAATGCAAAAAGACATTCCCCGATATAATATTGGGCATCATCGGCAAGAGAACTTTTCGGGAAAATGGACAAAAATTGCTCGAATTCCATCTTGGCGAGCTCAAATTTGCTTCTATTATAATCTAATTGGGCTGTCTCGAATAACTTTTTAGGATTGATAGTCGCTTGGGTTTCATTGCTCGATGTATCGGAACTATCCGCAGGTAGAGTTTTTGACTTATCTATATTCTCCTGGAGTTCATCGAGTCGCTTCGTCAAAGTGGATACTTGATATCCTCTGTCGTTGAGAATATTTTCAACCAACCGAAGTTCCTCGATAATAGATTGCATATTTAGTTCCTGATTTGCTTTGAGCTCTCGTGTCAATTCCTCCTGAACATTTATCAAGGAATCTATTCGAGCGAGTTGCTGTTGCTGTTTTGCATTGGACTCGGTCAAGTAGTCGAGCTGTTGCTGGAATCTTTTGATTTCGCTGCGGGTGGCACATCCAGAAAACAGTAAAATCAAAATGAGTATAACACCTAAATATTTCGAGATTTTCGTAATCATAACAAAAAAGAGGGGGTTTGCACCCCCACTTAGTTGATGCCTATTTAGAAATTATCACGAAATCGGCTCTTCGGTTTCTCTGCCAGCAACTCTCGTTTTGTTCTGTGCAAACAGGTCGTTCCTCTCCGTAGCTGACGGTCTCGATGCGATTGGGCGAGATACCATACTGTATTAGGAAATCTTTAACCGATTCTGCTCGTTTTTGTCCCAGTGAGAGGTTATAGGCATTGGTTCCTCTTTCATCGCAGTTGCCTTCAATCCTGATTCTAACCTGTGCATTTTCCATAAGTTGTTTAGCATTATCGGTAAGGATAGCTTTTGCCTCAGGGGTGAGATTGTATTTGTCGAAATCGAAATATACAGTTTTAAGATTGATTTGTGGTTTCGGTTTCGGTTTAACAACAGGCTGCTCGATTTTCGGTTCAGGTTTCTTCTCCTCGATTGGTGGAGGTGGTGGCGGTGGAACTTTTTTTGCACATCCCGTAAAATTTATGCTCGCGACAAGCATAGCAAAAGCCAGTAGTGGAAGGGAGCGTCTCATTATGCCTCCTTTTTTATTTTTATAGTTTGAAAAAATTCAATTTAGATGAATCCATTAATGAATATTCTTAAAACTCTATAACCTGTCAAGTTTTTATGAATTTAAAATTCGATAATAAATAATATAGAGCATTTATTATATATCCAAAACATTTATTATGAAAAATAAGAAGAAAAATCGATATTTTTTACTCGTTCGTTTTTTCTGCGATAATATCGTCTATTTCTTCGCCTGTAATTACTTCCTTTTCCAGCAAAGCATTAGCCAATTTATGAAGAGAATCGATGTTGTTGGATAGAATTTCGAGTGCTTTATTTTGTGCCTCCTCGACGAGTTTTCTAATCTCGCTATCTATTATTTTCGATGTTTCATCGCTCAGTCGGGAGCGAGAAATTATTTCTTTGCCGAGAAAAACCTCCTGTGAATTGTCAGCGAAGTTGAGTGGACCGACTTTCTCACTCATTCCCCATTCGGCGACCATTTTATGAGCGATATCTGTCGCTCGCTGGAGGTCGTTCCCTGCTCCTGTCGATGGGTCGTTGAAAATCAAGATTTCCGCAGCTCTTCCACCGAGTAGTCTAGCGAGCATAGATTTTAGATACGATTTAGGATACACTCGTCTCTCCTCCTGAGGGAGGAAAAGTGTCATCCCGCCGATACCGATTCCTCTCGGGATAATCGAGACCTTATGCACAGGGTCGCCATCTGGCATAAGTTTTCCGACTAACGCATGTCCTGCCTCGTGGTATGCAGATATTTTCCGCTCGACATCTGAAATCGTGATGCTTTTTCTCTCCAATCCCATCATAACCTTATCCATCGCCTCCTCGAAATCCTGCTGCTCGATTTTGTCCTTATTTTTCCGAGCAGCAAGTAGCGCCGCTTCGTTCACAATATTTTCGAGGTCGGCACCGACAAGACCAGGCGTGCTTTTGGCAATCGTATTTAAATCTACATTTTCATCGAGCGGTTTGTTCCTGGTGTGAACTTTAAGAATCTCGTATCTGCCTTTGATATCGGGTTTATCGACGACTATTCTTCTGTCGAACCTGCCAGGTCTTAGGAGAGCAGGGTCTAAAACATCGGGGCGATTTGTCGCAGCGATGACGATTATTCCCTCGTTCGGGTCGAAACCATCCATCTCGACGAGTAGTTGGTTGAGGGTTTGCTCGCGTTCATCGTTCCCACCGCCGAGCCCTGCTCCGCGGTATCTTCCGACAGCGTCGATTTCATCTATGAATACTATGCAGGGAGCGTTGTGTTTAGCCTCATCGAACAGGTCTCGGACGCGAGATGCACCGACACCGACGAACATCTCGACAAAATCTGACCCAGAAATCGAGAAAAATGGAACATTAGCCTCGCCAGAAACTGCTTTCGCGAGAAGTGTTTTCCCTGTTCCAGGCGCACCCAAAAGCAGAACACCTTTCGGTATTCTACCGCCGAGTCTACTGAATTTGTATGGATTTTGTAGAAATTCGATTACTTCTTGCAGCTCATTCTTAGCTTCCTCACAGCCTGCAACATCCTTAAATGTGATTTTCTGTTTGTCGGGTTGAATCCTTCGAGCTCGATTTTTGCCGAACGAGAATATACTTTTCTGCGGACCTTGCATCTGTCTGATGAATAGGAAATATAGTAGTGGAATCAAAAGCCAAGGTAAGATACTTAGGGCGATACTCCAGAAACCCGATGTCTCCTCCTTCGAGGTAACCTTTACTCCTTTTTCTGCTAAAAATTTTGGCAGGTCGGGGTCGTCGAAAGGTATTACGAGCGAGAACTCGTTGTATTCGATTGCCTTCGAGGATGTCCCGATTGGAACTCTGTATGGAACTTTGAAAGTCCCCGTAACTTTATGTCCCTTGAAATTACAGCTATCGATTTTAGCAGAGTTGACCTGTTCGAGAAACTCACTATAAGATAATTTCAATTTGATATTGTTTCTTGAAGAAAGCAATTGGGTAATGATTAATGCAGCTGCGATGATAACAATCCATATAAATACACCACCGCTTATTAATCGTTTTGGAGGCGGTTGAATCTTTTTCCCTTTGTTATCTGGCATAAAATTATACACCCACCTCTTCGGTTATCTCTCCGGATTCGATTTTTTCCTTACAGGACAGGCAAAATTCCGCATAGGGTATAGCGAGTAATCTTTCGATTTCGATATTTTTACCGCACATAATACATTTTCCATAAGTTCCATTTTTTATTCTTTCGAGTGCTCTATCTATCGCATCGAGCGTTTCCTTTTCGTGACCCGCGAGAAGAAATGCACGCTCCTGCTCGTCTGTTATACTTCCTATATCCGCAGGGTGCGTAGTAAAAGAGGATACCTGACCGACTTGGTCGCGAATATTCTGTGAAAGGTTTTCTTTCTCAAAAGAATCCCAACCCTGTTTCAATTCCTCTCTCATTTTGAGTAAAATTTTCTTGAACCTTTCCAATTCCCTCGTTCTCAATCTTACCTCCAGCTAACTTTTGGTTTCTATTACTTTTACAAATTAAAAAAATAATACATAATATATTATAGTCAAGATTTTTTTGTTGTGATTTTAGTCGTTTGAGTTTTGATGCAGCTTTACATCTTCATTTTCACCACCTCACTCTAAAGAGTTTGAAAATATTTCCATCTTTTCTATAGCCGAATATGGCGTTATCGGGGAAAAGAGTGATTCCCTGCAAATTCACATTCGCATCGGCTCCATTGGAATGCAAGTATATCGTAGTATCCTGTGTAGTAACTTTTATTAGAATATGGTCGTTTTCTGGGTTCTCATATATGTCGCACCATTTCGACCATTTTGCTTCATATGAAGTGTCCTGAGGAAAATTGCGGTAAAAGAGAAGTTCGTTTGTCTGAGTTTTCCACAATGCTACTTGTTTTATAGGACAGTTCTCATCGGTATAACCGAGAGTATATCTTCCTGAACAGGACATTTGGAATCTTCCAACTTTTAAGCCATCGGTGTTCTTTCGCCAGATTATATTACCAAGACTATCGAGGCAAACCGACTGAATAGTTAATTCTCCATCAGGATGAGCTATCCAGAAAGAGTATGGTGCATTATTAATGGGGGGAAATTCAGTAAAATATGGAACATACAAATATATATT
>CAYRNI010000106.1:0-7723 GCA_964425665.1 uncultured bacterium | reverse complement strand
TTTTTGCTTGATAATCGAAAATTTTAAACTATTATCGTAACTGCAAAAAATGTGAATAAAATCGAAAGGGGTTTTCGTGTTTCGGAAAATAATCTACACGATGTTTCTGTCGGCGGTGGTTCTGTATGCTCGACCGCAGAAATATTTCATCTATTTCGCGGATAAAGGCTCATCGCGGAAGGGGAATTTGCAGACTATCGCTGAACAACACTTGTCGGCGAGAGCGATTGCACGAAGGCAAAAACTCGGTATCCCATTGGACTGGTTCGATTTGCCTGTGGATGAAAATTATGTCTCGCGGATAGAATCGCAAGGTGCTGAAATCGTCCATAGATTGAAATGGTTGAATGCTGTTTCTGTCCTGTGCGAATCCGATGTATTGGAAAGAATTCGCTCACTGCCCTTCGTTGTGCGGACAGAGAAGGTCAAAACATTGCGATGGAAAGTTCCCAAATTGATTCGTTCGAAAGGTGTAGAACCTGGACAGAGTTTCTACGGTTCTGCATACCAGCAGGAGAATATGCTCGGTGTTCCCGCTATGCACGATGCGGGTTATCACGGGGAGGGTATTCTTATCGGAATGCTCGATTCAGGTTTCGATTTGACACAGGAAGCGTTCGATTCATTGCTCGACGATGGCAGACTTATCGCAAAATACGATTTCGTCCACAACGATACATCTGTCGGATACGATTCTCTCGCTGGCGATTGGGATTTGTTCGGTTATCAGCACGGCACGGCAACTCTTTCCTGCATCGAAGCCTTCGTCCCCGATGTTATGGTGGGTGTCGCTTACGAATCGGAAATCGCTCTGGCGAAAACGGAGATTGTCGATACGCTCGGAACAGATTACGAGCGTCAGGTCGAGGAGGACAACTGGGCTGCTGGTATCGAATGGCTCGACTCAATCGGTGTGGATATAGTATCGAGTTCGCTCGGATATTCGGATTTTCAGGGCGATAGCCAGGATTATAGTTTCGACCAGTTGAACGGCGATTACGCAATTACAACCGTCGCTGCGGATTTGGCTGCAAGTCGTGGCATTGCGGTGTTCAATTCCGCAGGCAACGAGCGAGGAAGTATCTGGAATCATATTATCACTCCCGCGGATGGCGATTCGGTATGTGCTCTCGGTGCCGTTAATTTCGATGGCTCTTATGCCTCGTTTTCATCGCCGGGTCCTACCGCCGACGGCAGAATAAAACCCGATTTATCCGCCCCAGGTGCGGGAGTAACTGTATGGAATCCCGATTTGGGCAATGTTGCATATTCCAGTGGCACGAGTTTTTCCTGCCCGATTACCGCTGGCGCCGCAGCGTTGGTGCTTCAAGCACTGCAAGAAAGCAGTCCGACCATCGGTGGATGGAATTTGATTCTGACAATCAAAAACGCCGCCGACCAATATATCTCTCCCGACAACGATTACGGCTGGGGAATTCCAAAAATGCCGGTTGCAGCGGGCATTTCCGATGGTATATATGGCATCGTGAAAAATGCCAACACCGACGAGCCGATTCCCGAGGCGAGCATAGTTTTAGGCAACGACACTATTTCCACCGATGCCCGCGGAATTTTTTGCGAATACATCCCTGTGGCAGATACTACAATTTCTCTTATGGCATCGATGACAGGATATTTTTCTAAGGATACTACATTCGAACACAGGGAGAGACAGCAGCACTATTTGAGCATTATGCTTTCACCTGTCGTTGGTGAAATACACGATATTTTATGCTATCCAAATCCGTTTGCCGATAGTTTGACAATTTGCTGGAAAACCGACGACCAGAATTTCGATAATGCTTATGTGTGGATTTTTTCGCCATCCGGTGAGATTGTTAAGGAATTTTCCGCACATCAGTTCGATAAGTATGGTCATTTAATCTGGGATGGCAAAAACGATGCGGGCAAAGATGTATCGTCTGGGGTTTATATCGTGATGGTGCAAGTCGAGAAAAATTCCGATTGTTGCTCGGATGTGAAAACACATACATTTAAGGTTCTTCATATCAGATAGGAGGACAAAATGGAAAAATTGAATATACGAGAAATTCTAACATATCCGTTCCGTTTGGATGGTTGGTTCTCACGATTTTTCATATTATTTGTCCTCGCGCTCGTGCCGATTTTGGGATGGTCGGTTATCGCCGGATATATGTTGAAAGTATCCAAAAACTGGTGCGATGAAAACAATAAGGAATATCCATCGTTCTCGAAAATACTCGACCTACTGGGTAAAGGCTTCATTATCATAATAACATTGTCGATTTTTCTCGTCCCGATTTATCCAGCGATTATGATACCATCTGCGGGAATAGTAATCGCCGATGTCTGGGGGCTTCTATTTATCTTTATCAGTCCCTATATGGTTTCTAAATATGCCTATAGCGAGCATATCGAAGAACTTTTCAATTTCTCCGCGATGATAAAATTCGTTCAGGAAAATACAATCCATCTCGTCGAGGCATTTCTCATCAACATAATATCTTTAATCGTTGTTGTGATACCGCCGTTTCTTCTCGTATATGCGGGCAAGATGATTATAGAGATTCCAAAAATCGGCACAATTTGGCATATAATCGGTTGGCTATCGGTATGTTTCGGAGCCGTTGTGGCGTTGGTCGGTCTTATTTATTTCGCCTATTTATTTTTCTCGCTGGCAGGTAATATTCATTGGATATCACTTCATCGAACAGAAAGCGATGAAGTTCAAAAAACTGTTGCAGCTCGAACAACTTAGGTAATATGTCTCTTTTGGATAGAAATGTCGGTAGGAAACTCGTCTATGGATTGAACGGACTCTGGATACTTATTATAATTCTGATAGTTTTGACTCCATATCTTGCGAGCATAAGCAGTCCTGTGGCGAAATATCTGTATATGCTTTTCAGACCGACTTGCCATCAATTGCCACAGCGTTCTTTTTTTCTATGGGGACATAAGATGGCTGTCTGCTCAAGATGCACAGGAATTTACATCTCACTATTTCTCTGGGGAATGATATTTGTATTGTTTCTAAAATCGTGGAAAGTGAAACCTATTTCTACAATCGTTTTTCTGATGTTTCTTTTACCTATCGCGATAGATGGTGGAACGCAATTTATTCATTTTCGCAGAAGCACGAATGTTTTGAGATTTATCACAGGTTTTTTCGGCGGGATGGGAACAACATTGTTCGTATATCCTCGCCTTTGGAAAATAGACAAATAATTTTAATAATTGCTGATAAGTTTTATTTTTCGTTTTTAGACAATAAAAAATTGGAGGCGAAGGGATGAAAGTTACAATCATTTACGACAATACTACTTCGCGTAGCGACCTTATAGCCGACTGGGGATTTTCTGCACTCGTAGAAGCTCATAGCAAAAAGATACTATTCGATACCGGAGCAAACGGGAAAATCCTACTCGGAAATATGCTAAAACTCGGAATAGCACCGAAGGAAATCGAGGATGTTTTCATTTCGCACTATCATTTCGACCACACTGGCGGACTTTCAGATTTCCTCGACGAAAATAGTCGAGTTACAGTTTGGATTCCACCATCTTTTAGGGGACTTAGAAATGCGAAGGAAATAATAAAATTGGACACACCGCAAAAACTTTACGATGGCATCTATTCCACTGGGGAACTCGAAGGAATCGAGCAATCGCTTTGCATCGAGACGGAGAAAGGTATTGTGATTATAGTCGGATGTTCGCATCCGAAAATGAGACACATACTCGATGTCGCATCTCGATTCGGAAAACTGTATGGTATTATCGGCGGTCTGCACGGGAATAGACCCGAACCGCTGAAAGGTTTGAGTTTAATCTGTGCCACCCATTGCACTCAATACAAATCGGAAATAGAATCTCTTTATCCCAAAGAATATGTCGAGGGCGGCGCAGGAAAAGCTATAGAGATATAGTTCGTTTTTTAATGGAAAAACAATCGCAATCGAATCGCTAAAAAACCGATGTCAGAAATTGTTAATCTTATGCAATCGATGGATAAAAAATACAGTTATTCACAGGTTTCTACATCCTGAGCTACTACGATGAAAAGGTCATCGCCATCGGGGATTTCCATAATCTCACCGACAGTTCCGTGAGTCAATGCCCAACACCATTGTAATTGGTGAGTTTTATCTTTACCGAGATATGTTATGCCGACCGACCTTACACCACCGCAGATGTGATTTTCATAATCATACATACTATGAAACGCATCCCTGCTGGGAGTTGGCCATTTCTCGAGATACTCCGGAACAAGATTGGACGGAGGTGTATTAGGACCCACATCGGGAGGATAGCAACCATAATCGTAATAATATTCTTCGAGTGCTTGATAAATCCTTTTCAACCAGATTTTAGCACCCGCATATCTCGCTTTATCCGATGCTGTCCTATACATACTAACCGATAACGCCGCTAAAATCCCCACTATAACAACGACAACCATTAGTTCTATAAGTGTAAATCCTTTATGATAACATTTATTTGAATATGCCATATAGACCACCTCGATTAGAATATTGCAATTTTTATACCAATCTAAATTTCTTTATTCTATTGCATTCGGGACGATTGCATAACTTTTAAATCCTTTTATTTTGCAAATTGCAAAAATATTTTTATTAAAACTATCTATTGCTTTTCCATAAAAAAAATTTATTTTTAATAAAATTTTACTAAGGAGACTCAAATGAAACGAACAATTTTTATCGTGATGTCTTTTATCGCATTTTCGTTAGTGTTTATCTCCTGTGGTGGTAAAAAGAGCACCGGAGTTAAAATCAGAATTTGGCATCAGATGCAGGTCGAGGGCAGAGATATTCTTCAAAGAGTATGCGACAAATATATGCGAGAACATCCTGGTGTTCAAATCGAACTGCTATACAAGGAAACGGAGGAACTGCGCTCGGGTTTTCAAACCGCGGCACTTGCGGGACAGGGTCCGGAAATCGTGTATGGTCCATCGGACCAGGTGGGACCATTCTCGAAAATGAAACTTATACTTCCGCTCGAAAATATTTTTAACACCAATTTTCTGAAACAATTCGACCAAAGAGCATTGACAAGATATAATGGACATCTCTATCAAATCGGCGATAGAATCGGGAATCACCTCGCGCTCGTGTATAATAAAAAACTTGTTCCCAACCCACCAAAGAACACCGACGAACTCATCGAACTCGGCAAGAAACTAACCAAAGATACCGATGGCGATGGCAGAATCGACGAATACGCATTAGTATGGAATTTCACGGAGCCGTATTTCTTCATTCCATTCCTCGGTGGTTTTGGAGGATGGGTAATCGATTCCACCGGCAAACCGACACTCGATACCCCCGCCACTGTCGAGGCATTCAAATTTATCGTTGCTCTGCGTGATACATATAAAATCATCCCCAAAGAAGCGGATTACAATATGGCGGATGCTCTTTTCAAAGAGGGCAGAGCAGGTATGATAATCAACGGTCCTTGGTCCTGGGCGGGTTATAAAAAAGCTGGAATAGATATTGGTATCGCGAGAATTCCAAAAATCTCTAAGACAGGCTTATGGCCTACACCGATGTTCTCACCTAAGGGCTATTCGATAAATAAAAATGTCAAACAGGAGGTTTTGCCCGAGGTAATCAAACTCGTCGAATATCTAACTTCGCCAGATGTGGAATTACAATTTACGAAAGCCTTAGGAACAATACCATCTGTGTTGCCTGCTCAGTGCGACAGTTTGGTCAAGAACGACCCTTTGATAATGCAGTCGAAGTATCAGCTGGATGTCTGTCGTCCTATGCCTGTTATTCCAGAATTGCGAGCGATATGGGATGCACTTCGACCCGCCTATCAATCCGTTCTCGGTGGAACTATGACACCAGAGCAAGCAGCGAAATCCGCTCAGAAAGATGCCGAAAAGAAAATTAAAGAAATGTATGAATGAAAACCGTATAAACCTTTGCCCCGACTTTTGAATGGATGTTATAGATAGAAAAAATGTGAATATATACGACTCTCCCGTATTACTTGCCTTCATTTCGGGGGTGATGTGGGCGCTGGCATATCCGCCATTCCCTCTGGGATTTTTAGCCTTCTTTATGCTGGTATTTTTGTGGCGGGCTCTCGAAAATGTTCACTCGGGCTTTCAAGCGGTCAAAATCGGCTATCTTTGGGGACTCGTCGGCTCGCTCGGAACTCTTTGGTGGATTTCTCTGCCTACTTTACCGGGAATGATTGCTCTCGTCCTATTTCTGCCTCTGTATTCAGCACTATATGCTCGGATACACTATCTTGTGGCGCATAAACATCCTCGATTGGCAATAGTTCTATCGCCTATACTTCTCGTTGCAGTGGAATTTTTGCGCTCGTGGGGAAAACTCGGTTTCCCCTGGATGAACCTTTCATACACGATGACAGGCTATCCTGTCCTAATCCAGTTCGCCGATATTTTCGGTGCTTTCGGCGTATCGCTCTGGGTGGCTATGATAAATTCCTGCATATATTTTCTACTTGCCAAACCGTTCAAGAGGGAATTTTTCGTATCCGCAATCGTGTTATTATTTCTCGTATTCGGCGCTTACGGATACGGCGTTTATAGAATACATCGGAATATCGAGGGACGGGATTTGCGAATCGCACTTCTGCAAGGCAATATCGACCCCTACGAAAAATGGTCTCCGAAAATGCGTCATATGAACGCTAAAATATATTCGGATATGATTCGAAGTGTCGGTTCGGAAATAGACCTTTGCATTCTGCCCGAGACGGCGACAGCATGCTATCACAGGAGAAAAGTGTCTATGTTTCTCCCACTAGTCGATGCGGTGAAGGAAACTGGCGTGCCTACACTGATGGGAACATTAGATTTCGACGATAATAACCACAGTAGATATTTCAACAGTGCGATTCTCGTTATGCCAGATGGCTCGTATAAACAGGAATACAGCAAAATTCAACTCGTGCCGTTCGCCGAGTATATCCCGTTGCAGGATAATTTTACATTCATTCGGAGGCTGAGTTTCGGTGGCGGTCATTTCGAATCGGGCGATAAATACACGGTTTTTAAATTCAATGATGCAAAATTTTCAGTCTTGATATGTTACGAATCGGCGTTCGGTTGGCTCGGAAGAAGATTCAGAGATAAAGGCGCACAATTTCTCGTAAATATCACAAACGATGGTTGGTTCGGCAGAACGACAGGACCATATCAACACGCTATGTTCAATGTTATGCGTGCAATCGAAAATCGAGTTTGGATTGCAAGATGTGCGAACACGGGGATTTCTATGTTCGTCGACCCTTATGGCAGAATCATCAGGCAAACAAAATTGTTCGAGCGAACAGTTCTTATCGGCGATATTCATCTGACAAATGTAATAACGATTTACGATAGAATCGGAGATGTTATCGGATGGGGTTCGTTTTTCATAACTCCATTCTTGCTTCTTTTGTTCAGGAAGTAATTTTGTGAGAAAAACCATTCCTAAAAGAGGAAAAATATGCAGAGAGCGAAAGTCGTAGGGAAATTATGGCTGTCGAGTGCTCATCCCGATATTGCGGGGTATAAGATATTGATTCTATGCGATACTACATCGGGCAATGAGAACTATTATCTCGCCGTGGATACTGTCGATGCTGGATTGGGCGATGAAGTTCTAACGGTTTCGGGTAGTGCTTCACGACAGACCGATGTGACGAAGAAATCGCCGTCGGATACTGCGATAATCGCCATAATAGACCCA
>CAYRNI010000105.1:493-7743 GCA_964425665.1 uncultured bacterium | reverse complement strand
ATTTGAACCGATTGAAATGACACCCTTAGGGTGTTTTCTTTGCGTTGCGTCTTTCCGAATCCCGATAAAATCGGGACATTTCGCTTCGCTCAATTCCTTGCAATGTCTCGGATTCGCTTTTTTGATATCGATTTCCTTAAAACACCGAAAATATCTTGCCGAAATAAATACATATTATATTTTCAATATATGCGATATGGTAGCAGAAAGATATTTATACTTATGTTTCTGTTGGCAGTTTTTGCGACTTTGCTTGTAAGTTGTGGGCAGAATCAACGCGAGAAAAAATCACAGGTTGCTGTCGTTGGCGGCGATGGGCTTTCTGCCGAGGATTTGATGCGGAAAGTTCCACCGGAGTTCAAAGATTTCATCACTCGCCGACAGTGGCTTCAATTAGTTCATAATTGGGTAGATGAGAAACTGCTTTCATCCTATGCACTTTCCCGTGGTGCGAAAAATGACCCCGATGTGCAGAGAAAACTCGAGGATGCCAGAAGGCAAATTCTCGAGCAATACCTGCGGGATAAGATTATCGCACCGAAAATCGAAATTTCCAAATACGAAATCGAGCAATACTACGGCGAGCATATCGCGGATTTTATTCGCGAACACGACGAAATAGAAGCACTTCACATCGTAGTTCAATCGAAAGTTTTATCCGATAGCGTCAAAAAATTCTTGAAAAGTGATTCATCTTTCTGTTGGGTGGCAAAAAAATTCTCTGAGGAATATTCTCCGCAAGATAGTTGTTATCTCGGTTGGTTTTCCAGAAGCGACATTTTACCAGATTTAGTCCGACCAGTTTTCAAATCGAAGCCTGGTGATACTGTGGGACCGATTAAAGCCGGCGGTAATTATCATTTTTTCTATATTATTTCCTATGGGGAAAGCGGGACACCTCGTTCGCTCGATGAAGTTAGGGAAACTATCCGACAGAAAATATTTCAATCGAAATTCGATAATTATATGAGTAATTTATTGGATTCGCTTCGCGCTGTTGCCAAAATAAAAATCGACACCGCAGCGATAGATTCGATTTCACTTATAAATCGAGCAAATCAGAAAAATATAAGCCAGAGCAAGAAACAAATTATCGACTCTATTAATTCTGAAACAATTGACTCGTCTAATTCGATGAAATAATATCTGAATCGATTTTTTCACCTATGTAAATGGATAGTATAAAAAACATAGAAATAGGGGAGAGCATAACGGATTTTTTTGCTGTGCGATGGTTCGAGCTCCGCGACTATGAGGGCAAATCTTATCTCGCTATGGGACTGGGATGTTCTAATGGCAGAATAAATGCTACATACTGGGGCGAAGATGCGGAGAAGTTTTCAACTGAACTGAAAAATGGCGATATCGTCAAGGTCCAGGGAACTGGCACGGAATATAAAAATCGCCGGTGGCTCAAAGTAGAACGGATGCGTAAGGCGAAACCCGATGAAATCGACTATCGGAAACTTCTTCCTCAGGGTAGATACTCACAAAAAATATTATGGCGAAGATTTTTGAAAACCATCGACTCCATTTCAGATGAATATCTTTCGAAACTCTTGCACAATCTATTTATAGAAAATGAAAATTTGGCGGAGAAATTTTCGATATATCCTGCGGCAAAACTCTGGCACGGGGCTTACATCGGTGGACTTTGCGAGCATACTCTTCGAGTAGCCAAAATCTGCGATGTTGCATCCTCTTTCTATCCCGATTGTCGCAAGGACTTATTGATAACAGGTGCACTCGTTCACGATATCGGCAAGGTCGAGGAACTCTCAATTCGAGGATTTTTCGATTACAACGAGAAGGGAAGACTCATCGGTCATATCGTTCTCGGCGCAATGATGGTCGAGCGTGAAATCGAAAAAATAAAAGGTTTCCCTGAAAACCTTGCGACAGAATTGATTCATCTGATAGTTTCGCATCACGGAAAACTCGAGCAGGGAGCACCTGTGGAGCCGAAAACTCTCGAGGCTATGATACTTTATCACGCCGATATGCTCGACGCTCAATCCGAAGGAGTTCAACATATAATTCAACGGGATATTTCGAGGGGCGATAAATTTTCGGAATATATAAAAGTTCTCGGCAGATTTATCTATCTCGATGGCTATCGGGAAAACGGTGATGATTGATGCAAAATACTCAATAAAAATTAAATCACGGAGGTATTCTATGTATAAAATTCTCGCTATCAATCCTGGTTCGACATCGACAAAAATTGCACTCTACGAGGATGAAAATCCTGTTTTCGTCGAATCTATTACACACAGTCCGAAGGATATAAAGGACTTGCACGGCTATCAGGAACAATATCATTTTCGCAGTGAGGTCATTCGTAGAGTTCTCGCGGAAAAGGGTGTCGATTTGCATTCGCTTACTGCTGTTGTTGGTAGGGGAGGGACATTCAAGCCGTTGAAATCCGGAACATACGAGGTCAACGATGCGATGAAAAACGATGTCCTGACGGGTAATGTCGCGACCGACCATATAAGCAATATAGGATGCTTGCTTGCCGCCGATATCGCCGAGCCGCTGAATATCCCTGCGTTCATTGTGGATCCAGTCAGCGTGGATGAATTCGACGATGTCGCTCGCATATCAGGACATCCGGAGATTCCTCGCAGAAGTTTGGCTCACGCTTTGAACATAAAGATGGTCGCAAAAAAATTCGCTCACAAGGTCGGGAAACCTTATGAAGAAATGAATCTCGTAATCGCTCATCTCGGTGGTGGAATTACCATTTCATCTCATCGCAAGGGGATGATGGTCGATGTCAATAATGCCAACGACGAGGGACCATTTTCTCCCCAGCGATGCGGAACACTCCCAATTACTGGGCTTGCAAAACTTTGCTACTCCGGTAAATATGATGAGAAGCAGATGAAAATCCAACTCGTCAAGCGAGGCGGTATGTTCGCATATCTCGGCACAGACAATATGCTCGATGTCAAGAAGCAGATAGATGCCGGCGACGAGAAGTCGAAACTTATAGTCGAGGCGATGGCATACCAAATAGGGAAATATATCGGTGCTTATGCGGCGGTTCTCGACGGGGATGTCGATGCTATTTTAATCACCGGTGGGCTCGCATACAACGACTGGTTTATGGAAATGGTGGAGAAAAAAGTCCGCTGGATTGCTCCCGTGCATATTTTCCCCGGTGAAGACGAAATGGAGGGTCTCGTTCGAGGCGTTCTGCGAGTTCTGACGGGCGAGGAAAAAGCAAAAGAATATGTATAATGCCACATCCCAAGCCGAAAAAAACGATATTTAAAAGAATAGAGATTTTCGGACGAAAAATATTGATGCGATTTTTTGCTCTATTGCAGCCGAAAAATATTTACGACCATTTGCCCTCGGATGCTCCGAAGGGAAAAATCTTGCTTATGCGTCAGGATAAACTCGGCGATATGGCGGTGACGATTCCGTTTTTTCGCGCTCTAAAACGAGCACTGCCCGAATCAGATATTAAAATTCTGGCTTCTCGGAAAAATGAAATTTTACTCAAATACGACGATTTCGATAGTGTAATCTACGATAAAAATCCGATTAAATTTTTGCTTTCGCTGTGGCAGGTTTTTCGGTTTCATCCCGATATAGTTGTGGATTTGCAGTTGAAAGAATCGGCGACATCGACGATATATGTCATTGCGAGCCGGGCGAAGTGGCGGATTCGAGCGGTTCGACCTGTTAAGTTGCCGTTCAATGTCTGGATTTCAATCGGCGACGATTGGCATATTCGACAGGAGATGGCGACATTAATCGGTTCGATTGCTCATCTCGATGTAGAAAATATCTCGCAGGGGATAAGAATCGGGGATGTCGAACGAGCATTCGCTATAAAATTTTTCAGTTCGATTTCGGTTGGTAAGGATAGGCGAGTCGGTGTAAATATCTCCGCTGGCAAACCCGAAAGGATGCTGACCTTCGCTGAAAATCTGAAATTGTGCAATGGTATAATCGAGCGTGGATACACTCCTATAATTTTGTATTCTCCACAGGATGAAATGCTTGCGAAAAGATTGATTCGGATAGTTAAGCGAGCAATTTTATCGCCGAAAACCCCCGATGTGCTATATGCCATATCGCTTCTCGAAAACCTGCGTATGCTTATAACTCCCGATACATCGATGATTCATTTCGCATCGTCGATGAAAATTCCGGTGTTGGCATTATACACTGCCAACGATTGGAACTGCAATCGGTGGCTTCCCTGGGGAGTGCCATATCGCTTTGTCCAATCCGCCGACCACGACACGATGGAGGGAATCGATATCGATGAAGTTCTTGAAAAATTCGACGAACTGAATGTTTTACTAAAAAAACAGTGATTAAATATCGGGGGATTGAATATGAAAATATACAAAATTATCTTGGTGCTAATTATTTTGTTAGAAGTTCTATTTTCACAGACAACTTTTATGGTGCCTATGCGTGATGGTGTTCATCTTGCTACGAGTGTGTATCTTCCTGACGATACAGCTTTTGGACCGGTCCCTGTGGTCTTGAATAGAACACCTTACGGAAGGAATAACGGTGGACCTTTTCGAGACTCGCTTTTTGCTTATGGGATAGGTTTTGTCAGTCAAGATACTCGGGGGAGAGGCGATTCCGAAGGCGAGGATAGTTTATTTTTCGACAACGGATGGGGGGAGCGTCGCGATGGTTTCGATACTGTCGAGTGGCTCGCACTACAACCTTGGTGCAATGGGAAAATAGGATATTATGGCGGTTCTGCTTCTGGAATTCTCGGATATTTATGTATGGCTTCTAATCCACCGCATCTCGCTTGTGGTTTCATTGCGATGGCTGCATCGAATTTATACAAGCACGCCGTTTTCCCCGGGGGATGCTACCGCAGAGAGCAAATAGATGGCTGGACAAGATTAAACGGGCTAACACATATGAATGAACTATATGTGGAAAATTATGTTTATAATGACCAATGGGATAGATTGAATATTTTCACGAGGCTCGATTCGATTACTGTTCCCTGTTATCATATCGGCGGATGGTATGATACATTTCTCGAGGGAACGGTCGATGCCTTCTCGAAAATTCAAAGTGAAGGCGGTGTGGGAGCAAACGGAACACAAAAGATGCTTGTAGGTCCCTGGACACACGGAAACTGGGACACAAGAACACAAGGCGATTTGACTTATCCTGAAAATTCTTTATGGCATCCTGAGGGGCTCGCAACAAAATGGTTCGCTCATTATCTCGCCGATGAGGATAATAACATCGAGGATACTGCCAATGTGCGTGTTTATATTTTAGGAGCTGTTGGCGATACTATCGACGCTTGTCATTGGGAAGAATTTTCAAATTGGCCACCGGTGGAATCTTTTAAGGATTCCCTTTTTCTTCATTTAAACAATACAATTTCTGAAATTACCGACACCATTGACACTTTCCTTACATATTACCACGACCCTAACGCACCTATGTATCATACTGGTGGGAGAAATCTTCTTTCTGTTTATCTTCTCGGTCTTGGTGGTTCGGGTCCTCGAAATCAGTTTTTACAGGATATATCCGCACAGGGGGTTATTTTTACGAGTGATGTTCTCGAAGAGCCTCTCAAAGTTGTTGGAAACATTAGGGCGAAAATATTTGTCAGTTCAGATTGTATGGACACAGATTTTATGATTAGAATAGAGGATGTATATCCATCTGGGGTTGCATATCTCGTTTTCGATGGTGCTTTGGATGCTCGTTTCCGCGATGGAACTGACTATGAAGTTTTCCTGACACCGGGAGAGATTTATGAACTCGATATAGATGTAGGGAATATCGCAATATCTTTTAATGCAGGACATAGGATACGAATAGGAATATCATCTGCTCTTTACGATAGATATGAATCGAATCCCAATACGGGCGAACCTTTTAGACACAATACACACACGCAGATTGCTCACAATAAAATCTATGTTGGTCCATCCTATCCATCACGCATCGTGTTCGATGTCATTCGAGAAGAAACTGTCGAAAAAATATACCAACTGTCCAATGGTTACAATCTCATCTCGATTCCCTTTGATGACACATTTGCTATTGCGGATTTGTTCCCATTTTATATTTCTCCCGCATACGGATGGAACAACGAAACAAAAGATTTTTACGAGATAGACACAGTTACCGCAGGAATCGGTTTTTTTCTGGTATCACCTGTGGATACAGTTATTTCTCTCAACGGCACGGGGGAAGCGACGAACATTACCGATACGCTATATCCCGGCTGGAATCTAATCGGAGCGCCATCTGTTTCTGTGAGTTGCTCGACAATAACCGACCTGCCGAATGTCATCAGCGACATTTTCTATTTCGATGCCGCAACACAAAATTATAATATTGCAGATTCTATTCGTCCAGGCTACGGATATTGGGTATTCACAACCGATACGGTCGAACTCGAAATTCATTAAGGGGTGTTTTGTGAATAAGTCAAGTCCTGGGAATGTTTTGCTCGTTCAAAAACTTTAGATATTTTACTTCGATGAATACCGAAATTTCACATAGCAGGTTTTTAGCGTTCGATTTGGAGATGACAGGACTTTCTCCTCAGCACGATTCGATAATCGAAATCGGTGCGGTGCCTCTATTGGGACTTTCCCTCGATGGCGATTATTTCTTTACATCTGTCCAGCCATATACGAATGTTCGGGCATCGAGCAAGAAAATTCACGGTCTCGATGGCGACGATTTGTGGGATGCTCCACCCGCAGAAATCGCTCTTCCGAAATTTTTCGAGATGATGAATGGCAGAGTCCTTATCGGTCAGCATCCGCAGTTAGACCTCGCGTTTTTGTGGACTGCGGCTAAAAATATCGGCGGGAATATTCCATTCGACTGGGCGTTGGATATTTCCAAAATTTTTGCGAGAGTGTATCCCGACCAGCGTGGTTTCTCGCTCGATTCGATGGCACATAGAGTCGGGCTCGCCCGCGAGAACGAATTTCATAATGCTCTCGGCGATGCCATTCTCGTAATCGAAATTTTTTCCAGAATTCTTCCGAATTTGCAACGAGCGGGAATTCATTCCACAGACGACCTAATCTCAATCGGCAGAGTGAAAATGAAGAATTAGTGGTTTTGCTCGGAAGTTCGAGATTCTCTTTCATCGTCATCTCGTTTTTCGACCGAACCTTTTGTATTCTCCTAAAATTTCAATTTTTTGGTCGCAGCAGGGGGAAAATTATGATGTCCCGTATGGAGTAGCTATCGGTTAAAATCATAGCCAT
>CAYRNI010000105.1:0-483 GCA_964425665.1 uncultured bacterium | reverse complement strand
AAATTTTCCGCTTGCGAAGTTTTAATTTATTAGAATATTTCGTTAAAGTTTATAATAAAGAATTAGATGAGGAAAAGGAGGGAAAAATGGGAATTAAAGAACTTCATATAGAAAATATAAGATCAATGTTTGGTAAATACTACATTCCATTAGGGCAATTAACAGTTCTTGTTGGTGAAAATAGTTCTGGCAAAACAAGTTTGCTTGCTTCCTTAGCAGCTATTTTGGGAATGCGTAAAAATATTGTGAGTCCGGATTTTAATCAGGAACCCTTTCAACTTGGGAGTTTCGAGGATGTTGCAAGCTACATAAGCCGAAAAACAGGTAGAAGTAAATCATTTAGTTTGGGACTTTTGTATGATGAGAATAAAGGTTTTATTGCGGAGTATAAAAATCAAAATTCACAACCTATTATATCGGAAATCACTGCTTTTCAAGATAATATTATAATTTTCGCGAAGAAAAAGGATGAAAGTAGATGGA
>CAYRNI010000104.1:0-7886 GCA_964425665.1 uncultured bacterium | reverse complement strand
TATTAAATAAATAAAACTCATTATTGACATTTAATAAATTTTAAATATTATTTATAAAAATTGGAGTTAATTATGATACTAAATCAGAGTTTTTCAAATCCCGATGGTAATAATCTTCTATGGGAGATTCCGCAGTTGTCGGAAGTCGAAATTAATTCATATCTTCACTTTGCCCAGCGGATAATTTTAGAGGTTGGCGGACTTATCCGCGAGGGATACTATCGTCATAAGGAAATAGCGAGTAAAGATGGACGGGAACTTGTTACATCGGCGGATATTGCATCGGAAAAATTTCTACATTCACAAATACTGGCTACCTATCCTGACCATAAAATATTATCAGAAGAGCTCTCTGATTCTCAGGGAACCGATGTCGAGAACCTATGGGTAATAGACCCGTTGGACGGCACAAATAATTTCGCTCATGGTTTTCCTTTCTTTGCGATTTCGATTGCTTTCATTCACCGAGGAAATCTCGTTCTCGGCGTCGTTCACGACCCCTTGCGAGAGGAAATTTTTTGGGCAACATCGTTAAGCGATGCTTATCTCAACGGAGAAAAAATCGTCGTGTCATCGGCTAAAAATTTATCCGAGTCGATTATTGCTACAGGATTTCCTTACGACCTCGCACCTGATACAGAAAACAATTTGAACTATTTCATCGACTTTTCCTATGCATCGCAGGGATTGAGACGAGCGGGTTCAGCAGCACTCGACCTTTGCTATGTTGCCGCTTCGAGATTGGATGGTTTCTGGGAACTGAAGCTACGCCCCTGGGATATGGCTGCTGGTGCACTAATTGTGAAAAAGGCTGGCGGAATTGTTACAGATTTCGATGGAAAACCGTGGCGATTGAATTCGGACAGAATCGTGGCAGCAAATCCTGAAATTCACTCTCAAATGCTATCTATCATCAATAAAAAATGATTCGAGATTTGAAATATCATATATACTTATGGTGTTCTGAACATATATTACCATTACTTATTAAATTATTTGGTATAACTTGGCGTATATCAATAAGTAATATAGATAAATTTCCGAATGATGCCGCTATTTTTCCGATTTGGCACGGTCATCTTTTAATTCATTTATATGCCTTCAGAAACCGCGGAATCAAAGTGCTTGTAAGTCGTTCCAGAGATGGCGAATTGATTGCGAGAGCAATTAAGAAATTTGGCTACGATGTCATTCGGGGGTCATCATCGAGGAGCGGCGCTACCGCTACCTTAAAGATTATAGATGAACTCAAAAATGATGCTATTCAGATAGCGATTACACCAGATGGACCTAAAGGACCTGCATACAAGTTGAAAGATGGCACAATAATTATAGCTCAAAAGACCGGCATACCTGTTTATCCTGTAATTGTAGTTCATTCTGAACCATCTATCAGATTACATTCCTGGGATTCTTTTATCATACCTCTCCCCTTTGCGAAAATAAAAATTAAAGTCTTTGGACCTTTAAGATTTTCTCCCGATGATGACAGAGAAAAAATTCGTTCGGCTATCGAGAATGTGATGAAAATCGAATGATTTTACTTGTTAAACTTCAAAAAGACTTCTAACTTTTTGCAGTGAAACGGAATTTAATAATCGAATGAGAATTATCTTAATACAAACAGCTTGGCTCGGCGATAATATTTTATCCACACCTCTTGTCGAAAACCTCGCAAGAGTTGGTCTTGTCGATGTTATGACATTGCCCAAATGGACGGAAGTATATAAGAACAATCCCTTTGTCGAAGAAATCATACCATTCGATAAACACGGAAAAGATAACGGATTCATAGGGATTCATAGAATATCAAAAAAATTGCGTGGTCGAAAATATGATTTTGCAATTATCCCGCAAAAGTGGTGGCGTAGCGCTATCATTGCGAAATTGGCAGGAATTCCTGAAAGAATAGGTTTTGCGGATGCTCCCGCTAAAAATCTTTATACTACGACAGTTCCCTATATCACAGAAAAACACGAGATAGAGCGTCTATGTGAACTTGTTCGTCCCTTGGGGCTCGAGCCAGAGATTTTCGCACCCAAAATTTATCCATCCACTGAACAGATTCTCCAAGCAAAAAGAATTTTGAGCGATTTAGACGGGGAGAAGTTGGTCGCGATTGCACCGGGCTCGGCTTGGAGAACAAAAATATATACTAAATACATTCAACTCGCTAAGATATTAAATGATATGAATTATAAATTACTGTGCATAGGAAGTATTAATGATAACAATTTATGCGATAAAATATTACCTAATTCAAGTAAATTAAATTTTGCGGGGAAATTTTCGATATTGGAGACGGCGGCGGTTTTGATGCATTCGTCGGTTCTTATAGCAAACGATTCTGGTGCTGGACATATCGCATCTGCTGTGGGGACTCCTGTTATAACTATTTTCGGTCCAACTGTGCCATCTCAGGGATTTTATCCTTGGGGGAAATCTAACAAAATAATAGAAATTTCGCTCGATTGCCGTCCCTGTAATCCTCACGGACCGAGGAAATGTCCGTTGGGACACCATAAATGTATGAACGATATTCCAATTGAAAAAATTGTCGAGGCGGTTAAACTTATTGTATAGAAAATGATTACAAAAGTGTTTTAACAAAATATGCGAAGTAACAAAATACACAAACTACTTTTCATCTCATATTTTTTTCCACCTTCGGGAGGGATTTCCTGCCAGCGAGCGATTAGATTCGCGAAGTATCTACCGAGATTCGAATGGAACACCACTGTTCTGACCTATGGTGGAAAATATCCCTGGAGAATAATAGATAGAACACTTTTGAATAAAATCGAATCGATGGATGTTATAAGAGTCGAAGTGCCTGAAATAGATAGATATTTCAGTTCAAAAAGAAAAAAGTTAAGCAATTTGAAAACATTGTCCGCTGGTATGTTAAATATAGATGTTATGTCGCTTTGGGGTGAGTATGTGAAAAAGCAAATCGGCGATATAATGGAGAAAAAACAACCTGATTTAATTCTATTGACCGCTCCCCCATTTAGCTCGCTCGAATTGATAAAAATTTGCAAAAAAATCGATTCTGATATTCCGATTATAGTCGATATGCGAGACCTTTACTGGATTTTGAATCCAGAAGGTTCTTTTATAAAAAAACTAATCAACCGTCATCAACTTTCGACGGCAATAAATAGAATTCCCGAATGGCTTTCATTCGCCGATGGTTTAATTGCACCGACTAAGGCGATAGTCGAAAATATTCTCGATGAATACCACTCACCTTCTATAGTTGTGCCTACGCCGTATGACCCGGATGATTTTAAGATTATAACAGCAAAATATAATAAGGGCGAAAAATTTAAAATTCTCCACTCGGGCAGAATTTATCGAAGTAATAAACCCGAATTGCTATTGGAAATTTTTTCATTGTTGCCATCGGATATATTAGAACGAACACAATTGATACTACAGGGCTACGATAACGATACTGCGAGGAATATCTTTTCACCATATAGATGGGTGAAGTTGACCGACTTCGTTTCTCACAGAGATGCTCTCTTGTCTCAATCGACCGCCGATGTCAATCTTGTGTATGTATCTGAAAATCCCTATCGAGGAGGCGATTTGATTATTCCAGGGAAAATATTCGACTATATCGGTGCGGGAAGACCAATCTTTGCCATCGGTCCGAAGGATGGAGCACTCGTATCATTCGTTGAGGAAAATAAATTGGGATTTTCAGCACCGAGTGAATCTCCCGAACTTTGTGCAGACATACTCGCCAAAATGTTCGGGTTATGGGAGGATAATAAATTACAAGAGATACCTGAGGAAATAAGCGTCAAATATTCTGCCGATAATGTCGTTGAAAAACTCGCAGATTTTTTGGACTCTTTTGTAGATAAGAAAAAAATAGATAATGGTGGGCGATAGTGGAGTTGAACCACTGACCTCTTGCATGTCAAGCAAGCGCTCTAACCAGACTGAGCTAATCGCCCATCAGAATTCCAGAATATCCATATTTAATGTGTTGTCAAGAAAAAATTCGAGCAAATTCGATATATTTCGTAAAAGTAATATAAGAATGTGCTTCAATTAAAATCGAAATGTTGTTCCATTATGTTATAACTCTGACAGTGGATTCGAGTTCGTTCTTTTTTACCTCGAGTCTCGCAGGAAAAGCATTTTGCAGTGATGTAAGATGGGTCACTACTATAATTCTTGCGAACTGCGATTGAACTTGATATAGTGCATCTACGAGATTAGATAATCCCGTTTGGTCCTGCGAGCCGAAACCTTCGTCTATAATCAATGTCTGTAGAGGAAATCCTGCCCGTTTTGCCAGCAACCTCGAAAGTGCAAGTCGAATTGAAAAGTCTATGCGGAATTCCTCGCCACCGCTATAAGATTCATATATCCGCTCGCCGAGATTGTCCGATATATGAATAATGAGCTTTTCATCACCTTCGGGAACAAGTCTGACCCTCAATGTATTCTCCGAAAGAAGTGATAAAGTATCATTTGCATTTTCCTCTAAATTTTTCAGATAACCTTTCAAAAGCCAATTCTGAATCCCCATCGGACCGAGAATCTTTTCGACTATACCGTGGAGTCTCGATTCCTTCTGTAATACTCGCAATTGTTCGTTGAGTTTTTTATACTGCTCGTTCAAGTTGTTGAAACTTTTTAAATCTGATTTCAATTCGGCTCGATGCTCGTTCAAGTCGGAAATCGAACTGTTCAATTTGTCAATCTCATTCTGCAACTCGTCTATCTTTTTCATTAAAACTTCTCTTCGAGAGACCTGCCCCTCGATTTCACTTATCTCGGAATTTATCCGTAAGATTCCCTCTTGTATATCATTATAGCGATTTTCCAATTTAGAAATATTATACTCTATCTCTGGCAAATTATCTTTCGCTTGCTGCAATCTGAAAAATCGATTAGGGGCATCCCGAAGTTCATCCAATCTTTTATGTATCTGTTCAAATTCGTCCGCATCATAATTTAGCGAGTTTAACTTTTCAATCTGTAATCGCAATTTCTCTTCCAAATCGGATGCTACCGATATTTTAAGCAATTCTCTCAATTTATTCTTCGAATCCTCTAACTTTTTGCCGAGCGATTCTGCTTTCCGTATATACTCGTTGGCTATTTCCCATTTCTTTTCGTAAACCGATAACTCGTCGACCATCTTCTTCACTTTTGAATAAATTTCCATATCGAAATCGAGCGACATTATATTTTTATTAATTTTACGCAAAATCGAACGCCATTTGTTTGCAAAGTTTCCGCTTCGCAATTTACCGCGAAGTTCCTCGATTTTTCCATTTATTTCATCAAATTGTTCGTTCATTTTTTCGAGGCTGGCGATTTCTATCGAAATTTTTTCGTATTTGTGTTTTAAATCTTTTAAATCGGGTATTTTTGAAATTTCTTCGAGTTCTGCATCGAGTTTATTCCTATGCAATCGGGATTGTCTTATCTCCTCTTCGATTTTCATCATTTCGGTCTGGGAAATTTTTATCTCCGATGAAAGTTTTTCGACGAGTTCGGCTTTGTGCTTATCTGTTAATTCCGAACCGCAGAGAGGACATCGCGAAATCTTTTGGTTTTCGATAAATTCCAGCTGCTCCGATTTCTTCGATATAGTGTCTCGCAAATATTTTACCTTCTGAACTCGATTTTCAATCTCGAAATCGACAGAGACTATTTGCTCGCGTATTCTACCGATTTCTTCGAGATTTTGTTCACATCGTTGAATTTCGGCTTGAATATCCAATGACCTTTTCTTCAGAATCGGCAGTTGTGATAATTTTTTCTCGATTTTTTCACGCTGAATCTCGAACTGTTGGATTTGCTCTCTAATATTTCGCTTTTCAGCATCTATTTCGGTTCTCGCCTGAATAACCGCCTTATTCAGTTCTTCAAACTTCTGCTTCTTGGATGAGAGTTCCTCCAATATTTGCCGTTCAAAATGCAATTCATCTAATTTTTTCCGAAGAAAATCTACATCGGCGATTTTTCCCCTCGCTTCTTCTATTTCATTTTCGATTTGTGCGATTTCACCATTGAGCCTATTTATTTTTTCATTATGTCTCGACTTCGCGGAATTTATTTTCTGCTTGATTATGCCAATATTTTCCAAAATCGTCGCTCGCTCAGCGGATATGCTCGATAGTTCCTTTGCTCTCGATGATGTCTCATCGTATTCGTTTTTAGATTTCAGAATTTCCTCTTCATTTTCGATAACTTTTTCCAACTCGCTCTTTTGGTGTTTCAGATTTTTCAACGATTCAAAAATATGTTCAGCCTCTCCCCTTCTCGATTGCAATGCTCTTTCCAAAACTTCTTTTTTCTGAAAAATCGAATCTATCTCCGTTTTCCTTCTGACATTATCGGATAATTTCTTTTCCAATTCAGAGAGTTTGGATTTCATTTTTTCGAGTTCTAATCGATTCCGTTTTAATTCATCTGCTGGGTTGGGGATTTCAGCGAGCTGGCTTTCTATTATTTCCAACTGTGAGCGCAGCGATTCCATAGCGGCTTCGTTATAGCGAATCTGTTTCCCTGCTTTTTTGCGAAGAACTTCATATCGTTCAATGCCGAGCAATCTCGCGAGAACTCTCCGCCTTTCGGATGGTGATATAGTTGAAAATATTGCAGATTCATTTTGGACGAATACAGTTGCAAGCCGAAGCCCCTGATAGTCTGCACCGATAAATTCTTCAATCATTCGTTGAATGTCCGAAATCCTGTGAGAACGAATCACAGGAATGTATTCATTACTTTCATTTAACTTTAGAAATGAGATTTTATGCCCATCACTGCCGTTAGAGCGAATAATTCTGTATCTTTGTCCTTCGATTTCAAAATCGAACCTCACACGAACTGACTTTTCGCCTGTGCGTATAGGGATAGCTCCTCGCACATTCTCGCGGGATTTTCCGAAAAGCGCCCACAGTATAGCCTCAACGATAGAGGATTTTCCAGCACCATTTTCCCCCACTATACAAAAAAGCGGTGCAAAATCCAATGGTATCTCAACAGGCTTTTTGAAACTTCGAAAGTTTTCTAATTCTATCGATAAAGGTATCATCGAAATGAAAATACATCCGTGAGTAGAAATAACAACGAAAAGTTTGCGAAAGATTGTATAATTTGCTCGAAAATATAAATTTCAGAAATAAAATTCGCTTTGTCACTTTATATCAGTCGAATCCTGTGAGCCAGCAAATTTAATTTCATCGACCGATTTTCCTATGTTTTTAAGCGACCATTCGGCATCATCTGCGAGGTCTGAATTGGGATATTTATCCACGACAATCTGGTAATATGTTTTTGCTCGTGCTGTATCTTTTAAGTATTCCGAGCAGATGAAACCTGCAAGAAATGCCGCTTTATAACCCATAGTATCAGATGGATGAACTTCGAGAGCCTTATCGTAAGCCCTCAATGAACTACTATACTTTGCTCGATTCAGAGCGTATTGTGCAGCGAGGAGATAGTTTTTAAATGAAATCGTCTTAAAGAGTTTTTCGGATTCGGTAGAATCCGCAAGTTTTTCAGCGGATTCGAATTCGAGCCATGCGAGTAAAGTATCGGATTCGGGGCTGAAGGATTTTAATTCATCCATATAACCTTTTGCCAATGGTTTTTCAGAGGTTTCGGCAAGTTTTGCTAAGGCATCGAAATAACCCCTCTTATATTCCGATTTTTTAGGACTATCAGGGTAAAATGAAAAGAGCATTTTGTAATACCCGATGGCATCATTGTATTTCGCATCTTTATATGCTCTTATTGCCAATTTGGCATATTCATCCTCTGGAAGTCTTTCTTTTGTGCATCCGACAAACAAAGAAATAGTAAATATTAGAAATACAAGAAAGAGTATATTCCTTTTCATCGCCTCCTCC
>CAYRNI010000103.1:0-7919 GCA_964425665.1 uncultured bacterium | reverse complement strand
TCTACCGCAGCTGCAATGCTCCAGTGCCCCATGACAGAATGAAATATCCTTTCCCAGGAAGTATATAATTCGCGGCGACCATCGCCCCCCTGTCGCAATCGTAAGTATAGACTATCGGGTGGTCAGTTAAAATCGTATCGGGATATGTGGAAAGGTCGTAGATATAATAGGCATCGTGGTTAGATATTCCCCCGATGAGATTCCAAGCGGAATGAAGCGGAACATCGAGCGAGTGAATAGGAATTCCGCCCTGAATTATATACATAGTGTCGATACTCGATATTATCCAATAACCTTTCCCGGGTTCGAGGGTGGAAGTGGTATCATAATACCAACTCGCGCTCGATGTATCGAACACCCATTCGTATGCGATTCCACCCATAGCGGTAGGAAATACATAACTGACGGAGTTAGAATCGAGAACTATCGGCAGACTCACAAGATTCCAACCGTAGTGAAGATTATAATATGCGGCGTCATCATAGTATTCGAGGATTGTTCTAATCATATAAGTTGAATCGGTGATGGAACTCCAAGTTCCACCGCCGTAATCGAAAGAACGAGCACCACCTGGAACATCTACGGCGAGTCCCGTATAGAAATCTCCAACTATACAAGATACGATGAACGGCTCGGTGACAACGATTGTATCCCATCCGAAAATATTGACATTTCGCCAACCCGGTGCGGTAACCGGAAGATACGATGACGATTCGAGCAGAATATCCTCTGGGAAATTGTTAGAATCCGCCGACCATATCTGCGGACGAAATTGCCCCGTAACATTGAAAAGATACAAAACAGACCTCAATTGCCCTACCTGATTGAGTTGAAAACAAGTTCCAAAACCATTACCCTCGGAATAAAATGCTGTTGCATCGGGCTCGCCATCATCGAGAACTATCGTATCGATATAAGCGGTGGAACTTCGCACACGAGGCACCGCCGAAACGATATTGGAAAACGGCGAAGTCCCGTAGGTCGTGTGTTGAGCCTTAACGCCATAGTAATACACCACATCGTTCGTGACGGAATTATCTGTAAAAAATGTATCGGTGGTATATTCTAAAAAGGTAAATGCCGATGTATCGGGATTTGTGCCACGATAAATTATGTAATATTCCACATCCTCGGGGATGAATGCTCTTCTCTCCAATGGAGTGGAATCGAATGGCTCGACTCTTTTCCCCTCGGATGAAAGTGCCATCAAACCCGAACCATAATAAACCAGAGCGCGAATTTGTAAATCGCCAGGAACAGCGACGAAGGAAAAATAACTGTAATCGAACATCCAGCTTCTCGCTTCCGGGCAAGGGTCGTTATCGTGGACGATGTAGTGATAGAAAGTATCAGGTGGAACGATTTTCTTGATTCCGATATGGAAATCCTCATCGGCATCGAATGTTAGTCCACTCGCGGAAAGGTCGACCTCCTGCCATCCTGTTATAATATTTTGCTCGACAGTGTAGAGTGGATGATATATATCGGGTCGTCCAGAGCCATTATCGGGATAGACGCCGATTTCCACAGGGATTTCGGGATATGGACAATATCCGAAAAACTTTACAGAAATCAACGAGCATTGTTCCGTCGGTGTGAATCGCACAGACAATATGTCGTTTCGTTCGCCATCATCGAGACCGCCACCTGCCCCATCGTCGTAGGCGAGTTCGACCGTTTCTACTGTTTCCAGTGGCGAATGCCAGGCGAGTTCGACCCGACTGTCGAGATTACTTTCGGCGGTCAATTCTCTCGGTGGATTTTGCGCGAAAACAAATCCTATAGCAAAAATCAACACAATCGATGCTGCTGCTAAAAATTTCATATTTAGACCTCCAATTTAGATGAAATAAATTCTGCTGGAGTATAAAATCCCGCAGGCTTTCTGACGAGCCAGCGAGCGATATTTATAGCTCCGCGTGCGAACAGTTTTCTATCCTCTGCACGATGGGTAAATATAATTTCTTCCTCTGGCAATGCAAATATAATTTGGTGTTCGCCGACGATTTTTCCCGCACGAACCGAATGAATCCCAATCTGACCCGAGGGACGAGTGCCAGTGTGTCCACTACGACCGAAAGTCAATTTATCCTTATCCAGCCCACGAGCGGAAAGTATTTTTTTAGCGAATGAAAGAGCTGTTCCACTGGGAGCATCTCGCTTTTGGCTGTGATGCATCTCGATTATCTCTACATCGGATTCAGGCAAAATTTTTGCGGTGATTTCGGCGAATTTCATCAACAGAGCAACGGCTATCGACATATTCGATGCATAGTATAGTGGGCATTTTTTAGAGGCTCTCGTTAAAATTTTCATATCATTACTATCCAATCCAGTAGTTCCGCAGACGAGTGGAATTCCGTGCTGCTCGCACCAGCGTGCGATATTCACAGCACCAGCCGGCGATGAAAAATCGATTGCACAATCTACATTTGTCGGAAGGTCCTCTACATCGGAATAAACCGGTATTTCTGAGATTTCGGAACGCTTTTCATCCGTTCCAGCGACAATGAATTCGCCGCTACTCTCTGCGACCTCGACCAATGATTTCCCCATTTTCCCCAATATACCAGATACGATAAATTTCATTTAACCTCACCGCTCCATAAGTTATTCACAAATGTTAAAATTGCAAAGAATTTTATGAAAATATATTGAAATTATTAATCATAATGGATTTTCGGACAAATCCATAAGAAATCGCCCTAAATCTCATATTAGAATTAAAAGATGTAGTCCATCTCAAATACCAATTATTTTTTACTCGACAAAATCGTTATATATTTTTTTATTGTTTCTAATAACAGAAATTAACCGAGTGCGCTTATGGCGAAAGAAAATAAAAAACGGATGACTGCACGCCAGCGGTTGCAAGAACAAATACGAAAACAACAGGAGGCAGAGAAGGGGCAATATTTTAAGAAAAGGCTCGTTCGAGTTAGAATTCAAACGCATCCATTTTCTGTTCTTCACGCATTGAATATATTCTATTGCGGATATTGTGGCAAACCTGTCGCACTTTTTTCCTCCCGTTCGTTTAGAGTGGGAGAGAGATTGCCACCACTTTACTACACCTGTCGTGATAAATGTCCTAGGTCCACTGCTCATAGAGCCAATTTCATAGATAGATTATTACTTCAACTTATTCAAAAGCGGATAACGGAGAACTTTCCGAAGCCGAAATCGGGTGAACATTACGAACAGATGCTCGAAAAGTTCAAACAATTGGAGGAACTTCAATCCGATAGATTATCTCTTCTGACCAAATTGCACTACGCGAGTTATAAACGAGATAAAATTTTAGCAGAGCTCAGAGATATCGACGACCGCATAAAAAATTTTCAAGATGAAATAAAATCGCTATTCAACGCTAAAGCAGATAATAATCCACTTATTTATCCACTTTTCGAAACACCGCCATCAGAAATAAACACATTGGATTTGACATACAGAAGAGAACTAGTAAAAACTTTTGTCAGAAGGTTAAGATTCTTCAACGAATTTTTAATCGTTAGATTAAACCCAATAACTGAAGAAGATGAGCGGAAAAGCGACGAGATGGGTAGAATTTTTCATCTCAATTTGAGGATGGCAAATAGAGGTGAAAAAATCAACTTGCCAGAGAACATAGTTCAACAGGAGGATGAGGAAAATGAACCCTCGCAGGATAACGATAAAAAGCCCCTCGTTGAAAGCAAAGATGATACATTCGATTTCGAAATAGCCGATGAGACAGACATCACTTTCGAAGAATGACGATTATCGAATTTTTTTACCCCGCATCAAACCTCGTCTGCTGCGGTTTTCAATGAATTTCAAAATATGGACTATTTCCGGGATTTGGTTCAACTTTGATTTAATTCTTTCGATTGCTTCGTCGAGTGCAAGTCCCGAACGGGCGATGATAACAATCGCTTTATGTATCTCATCGATTGTTCGCGTATCGAAATTTTTTCTCCGCAGACCGATTCTATTTATATCCACAACTTTTGCGGGGTTGCCAGATGTCATTGCATAAGGCAGCACATCCTGAGCGACATACGATGCAGCACCTACCATCGCGAGCGAACCGATATGAACAAATTGATGAATAGCCACCATTCCACCTATAACCGCAAAATCCTCGATTTCTGTATGTCCACCCATATTGACAGCATTCGCCAATATCGTCCCATTCCCTATTTTAGAATCGTGGGCTATATGGCAATATGCCATAATGAGATTGTTATCGCCGACTCTCGTTATACCGTTGCCTCCTGCGGTTCCACGGTGAATCGAGCAAAATTCCCGAATTGTGTTATTTCTGCCGATTATAAGTCTCGTCGGTTCTCCGTTGTATTTTAAATCCTGTGGCGCCAAACCGATGGTCGAACTATGGAAAATTTCTGTCCCAGCACCTATTCTCGTTTTACCCTCGATTAAAACATTCGTCCCGATATGAACATTATCCTCGATTATAACATTATCACGGATAACCGTATGTTCATCTATGACCACGCCATCACCGAGTTCGACCGATGGTGAAATTACCGCAGTCTTATGTATCTTATTACCCATATATGCAATATTAAAACCGACTTTAATTTATAGCAAGGACAAAATGTTTAAGATACAGGGAAAGTTTATGGTATATTTCGTCGGTATAGGGAAAAATCGATTCGTCGATATTTCACAGAAAACAGGTTAAACCTGTTAATTTTCTATTGCAAAAAATAGAAAAGTCTTTTCTTTATTATCGGTGATGATGAGATGAGAATACTAATCATAAACTGGCAGGACATAAAACATCCGCTCGCGGGCGGTGCTGAGGTTCACCTGCACGAGATTTTCGAACGAATAGTTAGTATGGGTCACCAAGTGACTTTATTCAGTTGTGGTTTCCCGAACGCGAAGAAAGAGGAAAATATAAACGGTATCCGAGTTATTCGTGCGGGTGCGAGAAGTTATTTCAACTTCATTCTGCCGTTTTACTATTTCGGCAAACTGCGTAAGGAAAAATACGATATCGTCGTTTTGGACATAAACAAAATCCCGTTTTTCACTCCGTTTTTCATTCGTCATCCGCGGGCGGGAATCGTCCATCACTTTTTCGGAAAAGCGATATTTTTGGAGGCATCTTTCCCGATAAATTACTATGTGTATTTCGCCGAAAAATTGTTTTTGAAAATGTATCGCAAACTGCCTATACTATACTACTCGCCCAGCACCCGCGACGAGATGATTAAAGATGGTTTTCCAGAGGAGAATTTTCACTATGTTCCGATTGCTGTGAATTTGGAACATTATCGCGTCCTCGACGATGTTCCGAAGGAAAAAACTCCGCTAATCGCTTATCTCGGCAGAATCAAGCGATATAAAAGTATCGACCATATTCTCTCTGCGATGCCAAAAGTCATCGAGAAAGTCCCCGATGTGAAACTCGCCATTATCGGCGATGGTGATGATAGACCGAGACTCGAAGAAATGTCGAAAAATCTCGGCATATCCGATAGAGTGATATTTACAGGTTTTGTTTCTGAAGATGAAAAAGTCCGATGGCTCAATCGAGCGTGGATAGTTTTAAGCCCATCGTCCAAGGAGGGTTGGGGATTGACTATGACCGAAGCCAATGCCTGTGGAACTCCGGTCATCGCAGCGAACTCACCGGGACTTCGCGATGCCGTCAAGGATGGTGAAACGGGCATTTTATATCCATACGGCGATATCGAATCGCTCGGTGATAATATAATCAAACTTTTGACGGATGATAATTTGAGGAACAAACTTCGCGATGGCGGGCTGAAATCCGCGAAGCGATACACCTGGGACGACGCGGCAAAAATTACCTTGAATGTTTTAGAAAAAATCGTAAAAAAGTCGAATGAGGAGAAAAAATGAATTTTAAATCTATAACGGCTCTATCGTTTCTAATGCTGACATCTCTTTTCGGTGTTCCGATGAGAATGACCATAAGTTCCGATGATGCACCGATTTCCAACTCCATCGGCGATATGGTCTTTGATGGAGAGTGTCTTTGGGTAACGACCGGCAACGGAATATCTCGCACTTGCGATGGTGGAAATATCTGGCAAACTTATCTTACGGGGAAATCTTTTTCTGCACTCGCCTATTCCGATGGTAAAGTATTCGCTGCATCATCATACGATACCACAGTCGGTGGAAATAATTTTCCTGCTGGAGAGGGATTATATTGGTCATATACAGGCGATTCGATTTCGTTCGAGAAACTTCGCCCTTGGCAGATGGTTTTTATCCACGACACATCGTTTTTCGGGATGTTATCATACGACCTTTGCATCGTTCCGACTGAAATCGATACATTTATATATTCTGCAAACTGGTATGGCGGTCTTTCGCGCTCGTCGGATTGGGGACACAATTGGGAAAATCTTTTCTGGTCTTATGCCTTCACCGATACCTATGGCAACACGATTGCCGACAGCGGAATAGTCCTTTGGGATACCATCCCCGAGATAAAGGATACAATTTCAGACTTTGTTGCGAACAACGGCTACGATGACCTTTTCTTCGCTGTGGCTGTCGATACCGCAGCCGACCCGCCCGTAATATTCACTGGAACTGCATCGGGAATTTTTTCCATTAGGGATACGCAATTTGTGCGCTCGCTCCCGCAAGATGGTCTGACGGGAAGTTGGTGTGTTGCTCTCGCTGTCCAATATCTGAGCTCTGGGGAAAGAATTATTTGGGCATCGTCTCGCTCGACCGGCGATGGTGCAGAAACCGATGGAATATGCTTTTCCACCGATGATGGCTACACCTGGGATACGCTGACAACTGGACTTATATGCTGGAATTTTGCATTCTGCGGTGATACCGCTTTTTTCCCCTGCGAACAAGGTTTCTATCGCTCGGTCGAACTCGATTCGGTGGAGAAAATCGACATATACGACAGCGAACAGGATATCGAATTTCCGCTCGACCAGATGATTTCAGCGGCGGTCGCGGATGGCTCGCTCTGGATAGGCAGCGATTTCGGAATCGCACACACTACCGATGGCTGTGCCTGCGAAAATTTCAGAATATTGATGCATCGTCAATCCCCGAACGATAAGGAAACCTATGCGTTTCCATCGCCGTTTTCACCGAATCAGCACGGAACGATATTTTTCGTGTTCGATATGCCGACTTCGGGCAGTGCGAAACTCGAAATTTTCGATTTCGATATGGATAAATTCTACACCACTACCGAAAATTTCGACAAGGGCGATAAAAAGATGTTCCAATGGGATGGTTTCGACAGCGACGGAAAAAGTCCATCGAATGGCATATATTTCTATCGAATCACACTTCCCGATGGCACACAACTGTGGGGGAAATTCGCATATATTAGATAGGATAAAATCGTGTCGATAACATTTTTTATAAAATTTTGGTGGTGAAATAAAATGGTTAAAAATTTCTTTGAACCGACATTACTCGTCGAGGGCAGAAGTTCTCAGGAATTTATTTGGAAGCCGCAGCAGTTAGATTTAGAGTATGAGAATACAGGTTTTCCCGATAATATCGAACTGGAATTGGATTGCATAAGAAGAGGTCTCGAAATAGCGTGTGTGGGAATTGTTTCGACAGTTCTCGATTTGGTATGTGTCAGATGTTTGGAACATTTCGATTTCGATATGAGGGAGCGAATCGAATTTGCGGTCAGGCTCGCGGCGGGAGCGCCACTTTTTGCCGAACTTTGGGAAAGCGATTTGGTTCGTGTGGACCCCGGTTCTGGAAAGGTGGATATCAGTCCACGGATACGAGATGCTGTGCTTCTGGGTATCCCGCAGCATCCACTTTGCAAACCCGATTGCAAAGGACTTTGCCCTGTGTGCGGTGCTAATTTAAATTTCGTGGATTGCGGACATAATATCTCGAAAACAGAAGATATAGACCCACGATGGGAGAAATTGAAA
>CAYRNI010000102.1:0-7986 GCA_964425665.1 uncultured bacterium | reverse complement strand
ATAATAAAAGCGTCATCCAACGAAGGCGATGTCGTTTTAGACCCGTTCTGCGGCTGCGGAACAACTGTCGCCGCCGCAGAAAAACTCGGAAGGAAATGGCTCGGAATCGATATTACAATTCTCGCAATAAACTTAATCGAAAAGCGATTGAAAGACCATTTCCCAAATGTAGAATTTGAGATAAAAGGAATCCCCACAGATGTTAATAGCGCGAGAAAGATGGCATCTACTCGACAGGGAAAATTCCTTTTCGAGCAATGGTTTATTACGGCGCTCGGCGGTCAGCCGTTCAAATCGTCCGGCGGTGGCGATTCGGGAATCGATGGCTTTATGTATTTCAGAGATATAAACGGCGAATCTCATTCGATAATTATTTCTGTAAAAGGTGGTGGTTATGGTCCTGGTGCTGTGCGAGATTTGAAAGGAGTTATCGAACGCGAAAACGCAGAAATGGGTATTTTGCTCGCGCTCGAAAATCCATCGAAGCAGACTATTGCCGAAGCGGCTTCTGCTGGTCGCTATCAGATGCCCGAAGTTTCTCGAACATATCCAAAAATTCAAATCTTTACAGTCGAGGATTATTTCAAAGGTATTCGCCCCGACCTGCCAGATACCAGCGCAACACTCAAACGAGCCAAAAGAATTAAGCGTGAAAAAGAAAAAACTCCCAACTTATTGTGATTGCTTTTCCAATCCATTTTTATTAAAATAATCTCTAATGAAAGTAAAAATCGCAAAAAGTGCGGGTTTCTGTGTCGGCGTGAAGCGAGCGGTGGAGATGGTTCTCCGCATCGCCGATGAACACCGCGACAGAAAAATTTTCACCTACGGACCACTTATCCATAATCCGCAGACAATCGAGATGCTCGCCGAGAAGGGAATAAAAGTTCTCGATTCGAGCAGTGTCGGGAGCGAGGGCGATATCGCTGTCATCCGTTCGCACGGTGTCGCTCCCGAGGTGAAAGAGGAATTGAGGAAACGAGGATATGAAATTTTCGATGCCACCTGCCCCAAAGTCGCTTTCGTTCATAAACTCGCGAAAAAATTCTCCGATGATGGCTATGCGATAATAATTATCGGAGATGCGAATCATTCGGAGGTAATCGGGATTAAGGGCGAGGTTTCTGGCGATGTCGCCGTAGTGAACTCGCCCGAACAGGTGGAAAATTTGCCCGAATGGGAAAAAGTCGCGGTAGTCGTGCAAACAACTATGGACAGACAAACTTTCGAATCCGTTGTCGATGCGATACAGAAAAAATATCAAAATGTCGTCGTCAAGAACACGCTCTGCTCGGAGACAGCATATCGTCAGGATGAAATCGCCGAACTCGCCGCCGAATCCGATGCCTTCGTTGTGATAGGTGGGAAAAATAGTGCGAACACTGGCAGATTATATCGGTTGGCATCGAAAACGGGTCTGCCGACATTCTGGGTGGAGACCGCCGATGAATTGAAACAATCCGATTTCGCAGGAATCGAGCGAGTAGCGGTCGTAGCAGGTGCATCCACTCCGCACTGGATTATAGACAAAGTTGTCGAAAAACTCGAGAATATGAACAGAAAATTCCTTCCGCCGTGGCGATGGCGCTGGCTGAAATATTTCGCTTACATTGTCCTGCGAAGCAATTTCTGGGCGTCGCTTGCCGCAGGGTTTTTATCAACAGCAATCGCATTCAAATTGAGTATCGGTTCTCCGATATTGCGAGGACTCTCTGTTCTCTGCATATTATTCGGCACACTGAACCTATACGAATACCGCGAATGGCAGGGGCTGGCACTTATGGACCCCTCCAAAGTTCAATTCGTAAGAAAAACACGAAAGATTTTGTTTCCGCTTTCGCTTATCGCATTCGCTGTCGCACTGATAATATCTTTCTCGCTCGAAAATTCCCTGTGGATTTTAGCATTCGCATTCATTTTTATAATAATTTGCTACTGGAAATTTTCGTTTTTAGAGAGAATATTCCCCGCATTCGTAAAGGACAGTGCAATTTTCGGTTTGTGGATTATTTTAATCTGGGCTTATGGAAGCGATTGGAATATTCATTTGCTCATTCCTTTATCTATGTTCGGAGCGTTGCGAGCACTCACTATGGGGCTCAAAGAACTCGAAACCGACAGAATTTTACAGCGAAAATCCATAATTTCCTGGCTCGGCGAAAAAACATCGGTATTTCTCGGTCTAATACCGCTCGTGGTTAGTGTAACCGCTTTAATTATACTAAAAAATTCGATAAAATTCATCGGAATAATTTTGGGTTCGGTTCTGATGTGGATTTTTACGATACTTGTCGGTTTCCGTGTCGTTCGCAAGGGAAGTTATGTCGAATTCTTAGCCGATTTAATCGTGATTATATCCGCAATCTAATTTTCTGCGAATAATTTTAGGAAAACTCTTTTTAATTTCTATTATATCAAAGATTTAATGAAATTTTCTATTATTTTAACCAGTTTTCGCGATGCCGATTTCGCTGTGTGCAGAACATCCTTATGATTGGAATGCTCTCCCGACCTGTTCGTCACCAATGCGACTCCTATGCATCGGATTCCAGATGAACTTGCGGCACTGACCTCTGGTGCCATAGACATCGAGACCACATCGGCACCGATGATTTTCAGCATATTCACCTCGGCGAGTGTTTCATAAGTCGGTCCTGTCAGAAATGCGGCGATTCCTCTTTTTATGCAAATACCGGCTTTTTCGCCGGCATCGTAAAATTTTTGGGAAAGTTCGTAATCGAACAGATTGAACCTATGATTTGGATTCTGAAATCGGCGTGAGACCGATTGCGAATATTTCGCTGTCCATATTCCGCCGAGCGATATAATATCTTTCAGAAGCACGAGGTCGCCGGGCTGAATATTATCGCTAATCGCACCCATCGACGATGTAAAAATTCCGATTTCCGCACCGATTTCTGACATAACATCCGATATGAACATAGTATCCTCGACATTTCCTTCGTATGTGTGCTTTCGCCCGAAAAATAGATATATCGGTATTTTGCCCAAAAATTTTCCCGCGATTATTTTGCCCTTATGCCCCTCGACAGTGAGAGATGGGAAATTCGGAATTTCGCCGAATGAAATTTCACGAACATCCTCGCACTTGTTCGTTATGGAGGTCAAATCTATTCCAGAGCCGAGAATGAAAAATATTTTCGGTCTGCCGAGCTTCTCGACGAGGAAATCAGCAGATTCTTTAGCCGAGTTATTTCGCATATTATTCAATTACGCTCCGAATTTTTTCAACCTTCCTGCGTCAGCCATCATCAGAAGGATTATCGCCTCGGCGGGAATATGCCCGATTATTCCCTTCGCACATTCTCGCTCCGAAAAAGTTTTTGCATCGTCGACAAATGTATATTTCCCCTTCAAAAGTAAAGGCACGGGATGCCAACTGTGTGCCTTATGAACGGATGGCGTGCAGTGGTCACCGGTGATTGCGATTACATCGGGTTTCAAATCGAGAAGCATCGGCAATTTCTCATCGACATCTTCGATTACTTTGACCTTAGCATCAAAATTGCCATCCTCACCGTAGGAATCGGTCTTTTTGATGTGCACGAAGAAGAAATCGTAATCTTTCCATAGTTTTTTTACAAGATTGAATTCTGTTTCCATAGCCCCATCGACTTCTGGTGTATCCATACCGACAAGTTTTGCCAGTCCACGATACATTGGATATTCCGCTATACCGACAGCTCTCATTCCAAATTTCTTTTGAAATTGCACAATATCGGGATAAAGAGCGTAGCCACGAATTAGCACAGTATTTGCAGGATGTTCATCTGCGAGGATTTCTGTTACCATATCGATGAACTTATTCACTATTCTCGCAGATTTTTCAGCATTGGGAGAGAGTGCTTTCGCTGGAACTGGTGGTTTATTTATCTCCTGCGGGTCGGCATCGCCGATTTTATCCGAAAGACCATCTCCTCGAAACACCACCGCAAACCTGTAATCCATACCAGCACGAATTTCGATTTCTACATCTTCGATTTTTTTTATCTTGCCAGAAATTTTTTCGACCAATTTTCTGCAAAGTTCTGTGGGAATTCTTCCAGCGCGCCTATCGATGATTAGTCCATTTTTCATAGTGGCGAAATTTCCGCGAACTGCAAGGTCGCCCGGATTCACTACCATATTTACGCCGAGAGCCTCGAGAATGCCGCGTCCAAGTTGATACTTAATCGGATTATATCCGAAAAGTCCGAGATGACCGGGTCCACTGCCAGGGGTGATTCCATATCCGACAGGTCGATGAAGTCCCGCCGAGCCTGAGGAAATCAGTTTGTCCATATTCGGTGTTCGAGCTACCTCGAGTTCGGTAACGCTATGTTCATTCGTCGTTCCGCCGAGACCATCCAGAACGAGAAGAACGAGTTTAGTATCGTTTTTGTTTATCAGTTGTGGTAAGATTTCTTCATACATTTTATTCCTCCTTTTATCACAAGAAGTTATATCGTTTTCGGAATTTGGCAAGCGAAAATATCGAATGTGAATTTATTATGAATTGTTTTCTTAATTTTTACTTATAAGTTTTATCGAAGGTATTTTCGAGCAAAACGCAAAATAATCTATGGAGTGCAAAGGGTTGTAAATTTATCCGATTTCCATCTTGACACTTCAGGTTCAGAAACATATTTTTGTCTCCGCGAGTGAGGGGAAGTTTTTCATTCCACCCTTATCTGAGTAGGGTATTAGTTATCAACATAAAGTTCGAGTTATTAACAAAATGTTGATAAGGTAGTATTGTAGTCGAAAGTTTCTGCAATTGGTGATAAAACTGGTTTTTGCGTCCCGCCTCGGCGAGATAAGTTCTTTTTCAATCGATTGAGGAGAAAATTATGAGCACTAATAACGCTGGAATTTGGCAGAAGTGCCTTCAAATAATCGCTACACAGGTTAATCCACAGTCGTTCAGAACCTGGTTCGAGCAAAGTTTTGAAATAGATTCATCGGATACAGAAGAACATAAATTGATAATAGAACTCAAAAGTCAGTTCATAGCGGAGTGGCTGGCAACAAATTACAGTTCTATCATATTGAATGCGGTTCACTCGGTAGTAGAAGATGACATCACAGTTGTTCTCGCCTATCCCAAAGACCACGGATACGAGTATATTTCTCTCGCACCAGAAAGTTCACAGACTCGGGAGGTTCACGAAAAACAGGGACATCTCAATCCGAGATATACTTTCGAATCCTTCGTAGTCGGAGAGTTTAATAGACTCGCATTTATGTCCGCTATGGCGGTGGCAGAATCGCCGGGAAAAACGAAATACAATCCGCTATATATCCAAGGCGGAGTCGGACTCGGAAAAACTCATCTGATTCAAGCAATCGGGCATTTCATCAATCAAAATTATCCCGAAAAAACTGTGAGATATGTCTCTACCGAAAGATTCACCGACAGATTTATAAATTCGTTGATAAATAAGACTACATCCCGATTCAGAGAATATTATCGCTCGGCGGATGTCCTTCTCGTCGATGATGTTCAGTTCTTTTCCGGCAAGGAGGGTATCCAGAACGAATTTTTCCACCTGTTCAATGCGCTTCACCAGAGAGGTCAGCAAATCGTTCTGACATCCGATGTTCCACCATCGCAGATAAAAGGTCTCGAAGATAGATTGCTCTCCCGCTTCCAATGGGGGCTTATCGTGGATTTGCAACCGCCAGAGTTCGAAAGCCGAGTAGCGATATTACGAAAGAAAGCCGAATCCGATGGTATCGAACTCCCCGATGAAATTATATCGCTCATCGCTCAAAGCATAACATCGAATATCCGCGAACTCGAAGGCACTTTGATTCGTCTTCTCGCCTATGCATCTATTCAGGGAAAAGACATCACCGAGGAACTGACACTTAATGTCATCGGTCAATACAATCGCCCGGCACTCACAGTGAGGAAAAGAATTACTCTCGAGGATATTTTGAATATCGTATCGGAATATGTCGGAGTATCCCCCGAACAAATCCGCGGGAAGCGACGGACGAAAAATGTCGCACTCGCCAGACAAATAGCGATGTATCTCGCGAGGAAATTCACCGGGTCGTCGCTGAAACATATCGGTCAATTCTTCGGTGGCAGAGACCATTCCACTGTCGTTCACGCCTGCAAGGTCATTCCAAAATACAGCGGCGAAGTCGAAAGAATCGTGGAACAAATCGAAAACAGATTGAATAAGTAGATTAGGTTTTCCAAAACCGAATTGAGACAATATTAAGGTCGATTCTTCTTGCAAAAGTGGAACGAGGTGCGTAAATTAAAGGTGAAGATGAAACCAGAGATAAACAAAATATACGAAGGCGATGCTATCGAGATAATGAAGAAGTGGGACGATAATTGCATAGACCACGCTATCATCGACCCGCCATATAATATGAGTAAGAAAAAAGGACTCGGCTGGGCGTTTTCGAACCACATTACGATGAACGAAAAATGGGATACTTTTACACGAAAAGATTATCTCAAATTCACAGAACAATGGCTGCAAGAAGTTTCAAGGGTCGTGAAGCCAAATGGAAATATTTTTATATTCGGTTCTTTTCATAATATTTATGATTTGGGCTTCATTGTTAATGAAATGGATTTGAAAATCTTAAATTCGATTATCTGGTTCAAACCGAATGCCCAGCCAAATATAACTTGTCGAATGCTTACAGAAAGCACAGAACAAATAATATGGGTTTGTAATGGAAAAAAAGGCGAGGCAAAAAATTGGGTTTTTAATTATGAAATTTCTAAAAGACTAAATGGAAGTAAGCAATTGCGGAATATGTGGCAGATTCCTTACCCATCACAGAAAGAGCGTCGATTTGGGAAACATCCATCTCAAAAGCCACTCGAATTAATTTCTAGACTTGTTCTTATAGCAACGCAAAAAGATGATATAATATTAGACTGTTTTTCAGGTAGTGGAACGACAGGTGTTGTGGCTCAAAGTTTTGGCAGAAGATGGATAATGATTGAAAAAAATCCTGAATATAATGAAATAGCAAGGAAAAGACTTAAAAATGTTCGTGTTCCATACCCAGAACAGTTAATCGAAAGCGAATTAGAACTTGTATAATATGGAGATAATTATGCACGATGAACCCTGGGCAAAAATCTTTAATAAATATAAAATTCATAAGCATAATTTCGATAAAGAGCCGTTTATAATCACTGCACAACAAATTAAAGACGCAACTATGAATTTCACGACAACAGGTGAACGAGAGGTTCGAATCCTTTGCAAACAAGACACGAGAGAGAGCAGACCGCAAGTTTTTGTCGATAATGGATTGTTTTTATTACCCGTAAAAAATGGTGTCTATGTAATTGTCAAAGGTGAGGGCTATATGGATATTCCACTAATAACTGATGAAACAAAAATTTATAAATCTAAACTCGATTTCGAACTCGATACCTCGATAGTCGGCGATTCCGAAATGCAACATATCGATTTTGCTTACGCTTCCAGTTTAATCCGCAGTTTTATGAACGATGATTCTCTTGTTTTAACAATCCGTGGTAGAAAATATACTCCCGAATTTTCATTTTATGTTGGAAAACAACGAATTACTGCAAAAAGTGTCCAAACGGAAGTCGATGCAGGTTATGAGGGCAGGCAGCAGGTAGTTTTGGTGGAGGTGAAAAATTCGAGCGTCACTAATACAATCATTAGACAACTTTATTATCCATTCCGTCAATGGCAGGAATATACATCGAAAAAAGTCATTCCTATATTTTTCGAGAAAAATAATAGCGAATATTGTATCTGGCAATTTGAATTTAAAGATATAGAGGACTATAACAGCGTAAATCTTGTTCGGGCTGAAAAATTCAAAATTGAATGAGAAATTTTCGATTTCCATACAGTTGGTTTCTGCTTTCTAATCAATACAGTTTCAATTTTTCGATGTTTTTCTCTGGAATTTTGTATCTTGTTCCCGAGTTTTAGCATTAAACCCAAAATCGAAACGATAAAATTTATT